>DATHTZ010000442.1:0-2052 GCA_035462675.1 Nitrospiraceae bacterium
CTGAAATCAACCCAGGTAGTTTGATTTCAGGAGAGCACACTACCGCCTTGACCAGCCGGTCTTGTCTAAGGAGACGGTTTGCGTGAGGGCGTCGAGTTCGTTGAGATCGACCATGGGGGCTTGCATCCTCGTATCCTCCCCGCCTAGGGCTTGAATCGCGCCCTCCGTTTCCCGACCATTGGCAATCGCTTCAACCAGATGATGCAGCCGGGTTTGCACGAGGCTTAGCTCACATTCCAAAGCCAGCCACCGATCAGGAAACGGGGCCTGTTTGGCCGGAGCCGTGCCAGGGCTTCGGCGACGGAGGCCTCCAGCATGGTGCTTATCAAGAGCCTTATGCATCGCACGCAGGATGGCTGAGTCCAAAATGTCCTGACGGACTTCGATATTTGGTACATTTGGTACAGATGGTCTTCCTGCGCTTGTGATGATAATAGGCGCATTTAATACTAGCCCACGCGAAGGTGTCAGAGCAGAGGTGTAAAGGAGGGAAAGTTGGCCGCAAGTGCTTGATACTGTGCTAGAATCTGTTCCCTTGCCGGAGTGGCGAAATTGGCAGACGCAAGGGACTTAAAATCTGATCGAAGGGGATCGCTAAATGCCTTGATAGGTGCGGCGATCCCCGCTTTCCATGCGGTGTTTCGCCTCTCGCCTCTTTGTTTCTCTTTGTCGCTCTCTGCCTCCATTCAGCCCGGTTTGTGCACCCCGCTAACACTGTATTAACACCAAAAAGTCATGCCTCTTTGGGCCAGGAAGCAGAGGGAGTGGCTTGCGCTGGTCTGGACGGGGGGCTCTGACCGGCGGGTGTCGCCGTGGTCAACATATTTCAAACCAGAAAAAAGGATAGCCTCAGATCAGTTTTCACCTTTCCCGCCACTCCCACGGCGGCATGGGCTTACCCACGGACAATTCCCCGCCACGCGATACCCCGCCTCTTCTGCATCCATCGAGCTATTAAAACTTACCTGATTCTTTGGCGCAACCTGGCTGTAGTTGGGGCAGTGTGGGCGGTGGTAGATATGACGTTGGAGTGCTTCCGTAGGGTCTCTTGCGCACTTCCGTAGGGCTGGACGCATCCGTGATGGCGTGGTGTACTTAAATACAGAGAGGGGAGGGTCAAACAGAAGCGGGAGGCAAGAGCGGAGAGGCGTCTGACACAACTTATAAAGGAGACACTCCATGCTATACCCATTATTCATGTATTGGGTTGTTGGCAGCATTGGTGTGGTGGTAGCCAGCATGGTGCTCGGTGGTTTGTTGTGTGTGTGGTGTGCCTCTCAAGGTAGTAAGCGAACCCGCTTAGTCTCCAACAACTCCCCGCATCAACTAAGCCACCAATGAAATAACTCCCTCCTGGCTTGCTTCGCTCGCTTGCCGAAGGCTTGGCCTTTCTCAGGGCAGTCGATCCCGCTGAGGCGGATGCGGTCAGCATGGTGGCCGTTCACGACCTCGATGGTGTCGCCGACGACAGAAACGACCGAAGAGGAGATTTTGTTTGATTGTGATAGGGTACGATTCGTTCGCTTAAAACAAGGATACGCTTAGCAGAAATCGAGACTCAGGACGAAGAAGCTGAGATGACGTTATCGGCTGCCTCGCTGGGTTGCGGTGCAACAGCCCCCTCAGCTCCAAGAGAAGGAGGCTCCACGTTGGCACGGCGAATCACTCCACTGAACACTAAGAGCTGGAGTGCCGTCTGCATTCGCAGGCGTTGCGCACGAACCAGTTTCCCTGTGATCGCCTCAGGCCCGCTGTGTGACTCCATACGCATCGCTCGATCTCAAGGACCCAACCGAGCTGCCACTCAGACACACTGATTTCCCATCGTCAGGTGTCATGGTATTCCAAGGGTCGAGCCATGCATACTAATATCTGCTTAGCTGCACTGCGCAGGGCTATCAATTCAGCAGTGAGTAGGGACTCATATCTCCTAGTGCGTCGTTCCCTTCGCCGCACGCTGTCCCATCTCAATGATCCGCCCCAACCGTTCGAGCAGGTTTTGTGACTGGTGCGAGGTCAGCCCGTGCTTGTTCAGCAGCTCCAGAATATCGT
>DATHTZ010000443.1:0-1616 GCA_035462675.1 Nitrospiraceae bacterium
GAATAAGCTTCTGATCGAAAACCCTGTAGCCGTCCAACTCCAGACAAAAAACTAAATCCTGCCAACGCTGTTTATATGCGGCAACCTGTTCGAATGGCCAACCACAGACCTTATCTGCAAAATATCCCTCTGTCCTCACTATCTCTTCCAAGACACTCTCAAACTGCTGAGCCGTTCCTCTCGAAAGACTTAAGTGAATCCTTTGGATATGCGCACCGTCTCCGGGCTGAAACTGAAGACCATGCTTTTCAAAAAGAATACGTATGTCTGTAGCACCCTGTAAATCTAGATATTGGCAGAGTGAGAGAACAGTTCTCTGTGAAATCAAATCTCACCTTTCTTCGTTGCGTTCCACTTCAACTCTTGCCGTGCGCTGGCGAACGACGACGCAAAGGCCGCAGGCGTGGCTCAGCCGCCACCGATTCTCCCGCCAGTGCATGCGCGGTCGATTTCATCTTCCTGGAGGTCATGGGGTCACGTCTTGTAATCCAACATTAAGTCTGAGTTACTACCCTCTCCCTTCTCACTCACATTATTCATGAGCACTTCTGCTGCAATTGCCGACCCGCAGCTACGGTGAACCTACGGCCAGCTATTTCGCAACGAATTGCCATGAATAATGCAGTCTAAAGGATCCCACCAACACCCACCTATCCTTCGGGGATGCGAAAGACTCAGGACGAGAGGCCAGAAGGAGCGAGTTATGGCTTGACCGTATGTGCGCTCGTTTTCATGCGACCTTCAGGCCGCCGGGCGAACCTTGACTGTCAGACGCACCGTAGCGCCAAGCCGGGCTAGCATGTCGATGAGCGCGTCCGTACTGAACAAATCAATCCGTCCACGTAGGAGATCACTGACGCGAGGTTGGGTCACACCGAGTATCTTGGCCGCGGTTCTCTGCTTGAGACCGCGCGACTCGATGAGTTTCTGCACCTGGATCATGAGATCAGCTCGGACCAGCAGATGCTCAGCCTCCTCGCGGCGAAACCCTAGGTCACGGAATACATTCCCTGTGGACGGCGTGATCTTCAGTTTCAAAGTATTCCTCCCCTCTCCTGCTCTCACTGCTCAGCGCTGTGCAATCAATGCCTGATACCGTTGTTTGGCAAGTTCTACATCGTGCTGCGATGTTTTTCTGGTTCGTTTTTCGAAGGCATGGAGTACATAGATCGCTTCCTCAAACTTGGCAACGTAGCAGACACGGTGTTCCACCGCGGTATGAACTCTGATCTCACGGACGCCGGGACCAATCGCCGGCATCGATTTCCAGTCCGACGGCTCCACTCCCTGCTGAACCAGCCGAAGCTGAAAACCCGTGAGCTGCCTCGCATCTTGCGGAAACGCCTGAACATCACTCCGCGAGGACCCAAGCCACAGAATCGTCTTCTCTGCCACGACGTCAATATACAAGTTTTAGTATATTTCTGTCAAGAGACCACATTATCCGAAAAGATCCACTGCGCGCATCGAGCGACCACAGTTTCATCGTGGGGGCTCTGCGAGCAAAAAGGGCACCTGATCATTCCCTCCCCATCCTTCCAAGGACGACTATCCCCTACTCAACTTTTTAGGTTGAGCATGGCATACTCCAGCCGACACCAGTGGAGACGCGGCCA
>DATHTZ010000444.1:0-3281 GCA_035462675.1 Nitrospiraceae bacterium
TGATTCGCACGGTTCAAAGCAAGTCGCTCTGCGCCTATAGCCAACCAACGAAATGGGAACGGTTTATATAGAAAATGGAACCCGTGAACGGTATAGACCGAGGGAACGGCGCTCTCTGCGAGGGCTAGAAAGAATGCGGCACGACCGCCGTGAGCATGAACGAGGTGCGGCTTCACAGACCTCAGAACTTTTTGGAGACGGAAGGGAATACGGGGATCCAGTCAACTTGAGAAAAAGTCGAGCCCGGAGTAGGGGGTGCCGATCTCCCTAGCTTTTCGGAAAGGGTACGAGTCGCGCTGGGTTACGAGATAGAGCGAAAGGCTATCTTTGAACCCCCGCAGAATCTGGAGTACATGGTTGGTCTCTCCCCCAAGATCTCCAGACGCAATAATTTCTAGCACCCTCATTCGGTATGAAGGGCTCAACGTGACATCAACCCACTCAATCTACCCTGGAACGCAGCCCACCGATACCTTGCCTGCATCCAACGGCCCGTAACGAGACTGACACACACTCCCACAAGTGGGCGCAACAGATAGTATCCGATGACCCTGGCCGGGAACTTCTGCTTCATCCATACGCGTCCCATTCCAGCTCCATACGAGTAGGCGCGTCCTAGCCTGTCTGCTTGAGCAGCAACCGACAAATCAGGGTGGAACACGCAGATCTTCGGGTCGTAAAAGATTGTACGTCCGGCCTTGATGGCTCTCGCAACATAGTCGATATCGTCAGCTCCTCCCCATGGAGTTCCGGCACCAGGTCCCAACTCTTCGTCGAAGTTCCCGATTGCTTCGACGGTCTCCCTCGTGAAAAATATTGTGGCGGAACACACGCGACGCCAAAGATTCGGAAGAGTGATGTACCCAGATTCTGTGTCAAACCGTGCATCCCCGCTCACGGAGTTCATCTCATTCACAATACGTCCGGTCAGGCCATCCCAATTGGTGTTCTTTCCGAATAGTGTGACGATGGACTCCAAGAGCGAAGGGGGATACCAACAATCGTCATCTGGAAAAGCAATAATTTCTCCGCTCGACACCCGAATTCCGGCATTCCGGGCCTTGGAGAGTCCGGGGGAGCAGCGCAGGTGAATAATCGCCATGCGACTCTCGTATCTCTTGATGATGTCTTCCAGCCGGCCATCGCTGTTTTGATCAACAACGACGATGAGTTCGAACTTGCAATAGGATTGCTTGTCGGCGTGCTCCAAGAATCGCTCCATTTCCGTACTTCGCCCCAGAGTAGCAACGATCAGCGAAATCAATGGTGGCATGATTGCGGCCTACCCAATTCGCCCACTTTGAGTCCTGAGTGATTTGCAGGCACACCTGCTGACTTCCAGGCAATCGCCAAATGAGGCCCGTGTGTCATGCCGAAACATGGAGTCTTCTGTTCATAGCTTGTTTGATTTTCCTCAATACCCTGGTCGTTTTTTTCCCGAAAAGGGATCCTACGTATACAAACAACAATTTTGGTTCCATTCGACTCATCGGCCACAACGTGAATACTCGCTGCAAGCAGTACCGCGCCTTCTCTCCTTGACCACTCCGCCAGTAGCCCAAGGCGGCAAAGCGCCAACCACTCGCAAGTGCCAGGTTCCGAAGTGGTTGGACCGGAGCTGAGACAGTGCCTCCTCCCCAAACTTCCGTCACAATTTCGGTCGTTTCCTGGACAAACTTCTCATAACTAGTTTCCGACTTTGACTGCTCCCATACGCGAAACCCAGCCAACGGCGGACCCGGAACACGGACAAAGCGGTGTCCTTGCACAGCAGCCTTGATCCACAGCTCATAATCAAACGCGTAGTGACGACCGACATTCAAGCCAACACGTTCATAGAGGTCATGCGAAAAAAAGGTGGCTGGTTGAGCGATGAAATTACTCTTCAAAAGGGCTCGGAACTCAAAGTCGCGAGGAACATGGATTGCACTGCTACGACCACCACCGTCGATAGCTTCGCAAGACCCATAAACAATAGCAAGACCCGGATGTGTTCTGAAGCACTCCGCGACGGTGAATAACGCTCCGGGTCGATACACATCATCTGAATTGAGCCAGGCTAAGATCTGCCCCGTAGCACAAGCAAAACCCTTCGTGATGGCATGGACCTGCCCATCATCTTTCTCGCTCACCCAATAGGAGATCGAAGGCTCATACTGTTTAATTACATCAATGCTCGAGTCGGTACTTCCACCATCTACAACGAAGTACTCAAGATTCGGATAGCCCTGCATTAATACGGACCGAATGGTCTCTTCGAGAAACTGTCCTTGATTAAAAGACGGCGTGACCACCGTAATGCGCGGCCATGCCCCCTGATCCTCTATGGCATCTGTCATTACATTCACTCCCCCGCGTCACACATTTCTCGGATACTGATTAGGGTAACAATGGCCCCTTAGCACACAAATATCCATGGTGAAACACAACATGGAGCGAGACCGATTCTTCTCAGGGAAGAAGCCCTAGCAGTCTGCTGAACACCCATCGCAAAGCAATGCGTAATATGGTTCTCCGATTGCAGAAAGAGCGGAGGGGCTACCGATACCCGGAACAGTTAATGATCAGGGATGTTTATCAAATATCTGATACGCCAACCCATGTTTTACACCTATTGCTCGTGACGGATCATTTCTCGTACGACGTCTCGCATTCTCATCTTGGCTTCCCAGCCTAGCAGACGTCGTGCTTTCTCCGCGTGTCCGCGGCTATGGCGGATCTCTGTCGGACGGAATAGTTTGGGATCCTGGACGACATACTGACGCCAGTCCAAGCTCACTTCTGAGAATGCTGTCGCGACGAAGTCTTCAAGTGAATTTGATTCACCAGTGGCTATAACGAAATCCTCGGAGCGGTCGGTCTGAAGCATTCGCCACATGGCATCAACATATTCCGGGCTCCAACCCCAATCCCGCTGGATTCCCATATCCCCTAATATCAGCTTCTCATGGCTGCCCTTGGCAATTCTCACTGCCGCCTGGACAATCTTCCGAGTGACGAATCGTGGTGGACGCAATGGGGATTCATGATTAAATAAAATGCCATTGCAAGCAAAAAGGCCGTACGCGGATCTATAGTTGGCAACCAGCCAGTGCGCCGTGGCTTTGGCCACAGCATAAGGACTATGTGGTTGAAAAAGTGTGTCTTCATCTGCAGCTACCACTTTGATATCCCCGAAACATTCACTGGAACCCGCGTTGTAGAACCGGACGGGCAATCCAAGAAAGCGAATTACCTCAAGAAGGTTGAGTGTGCCGGTGGCAATACTCTCGAGCGTTTCT
>DATHTZ010000445.1:0-3205 GCA_035462675.1 Nitrospiraceae bacterium
AGCTCAGTGTAGAAGGGGAAGGATCAAACCTTATGAATGAGCGTTGATAACTGCATGTATCTATCATACATTACCTTCTAGTGGTCTGCGGGGACTGCGCCTGACCCCGTTTGCGGTCCAAACCTGGAAAAGTAGACTGCCCGCCGTTTGTTGAGATGCGAGTCCGCTTCTCAAGTTATGTGGGCCAGGTTTCCGTCTTGACATTTCTTTCTCCTAAAGCCCACATTAAAGGCAAGCTTCAGCCTCCTGAGCACAGTGCAAAGAACGAGAGGACGTCGCCCGATGGACCGATGGGCCGTACAGTGGGCGGATCAACTCCGCATTCGGCACAAGGTGTGGGTGATGCTCCTGTTGCTCTGTGTGCCGCTCAGTGCGGGCATTGCAATTCACCTGCATGTTGTCAATCAGTTGCTTGCGCTTCAACAACAAAAGCAAGACCTCATGCTGGCTGATAAACAGGTCCATGAGCTGGGGCGACTCGCCGTCGATATTGAAGACGGTTTTCGTGGCTATGTCTTGACCCAGCAACCTGCCTTTCTTGCTCCGCTGGTTGAAGCCGAAGCGAAGCTCAACCAGGCGCTGTCGGATGCCTCGACGTCGCTGGCGAAGCTATCCGGCCCTCCGAACCAACTCGCTCCGATCGAGCGACAAGTGAAAGACCTGCTGCGATCGAAGCAGGAGTTGATCGCAGACATTCAGAAGGGGCTGGCGGACAAGGCGTTAGCGTATGTGCGGTCGGGTGAAGGGCTCCGATTGTCCGTTCTCCTCCGCGCAGACCTCCGGACCGTCGAAGATCGCCTGGTGCGGCAGCGAAATTCATTGCATGAACAAGCGGACGCGCTGTCGCAGCGGATGTATGTCGGACTGTGGGTCACGCTGGCTGGTGTGGTTGCGCTGGGATGGATTGTCTCGCGCGTCCTAGCCCGCTCTCTCACGGATCCGATCACGCGACTGCAATCCGCTACTGCAAGGATCGGCGCGCACGTTGATGTGGTCGGGATTACCGAACTGTTGGCCCCTAGTCGAGGAGCGAAGGACGAACTCGTTCAATTGGAGGATGCCTACCTCGCCATGGCTCGTCGCATCGAGACACACATCCGAGAGATCGAAGTGCTTCTCGCCATCGGCCAGGAGATCAACACCATCGGCCCGGACGGTCTGGACGGTGTGCTCCGGCGTATTACGGACCGTGCAGTGGAATTAGTACAAGCGGATGTCTGTCTCGTGCTCCTTCGTGATGAACGAATGGGTTGTTGGGTGGTTGAAGCTGCATCCGGCGAATGGAATGACCGTCTGAAGAAATCGGTCATGCTGTGGGAAGAACTTCCGGTCTGTGTTCAAGCATTTGAGATGCGCGAGGTGGCCACGGGGGAACGGTTTCGTTCTGACGAACGGCCCCAAGTTTTACGGCGCAACTTGATCGGGGACAGTATGTTGGCAATTCCACTGTTGGCGCAGGGGATTCCGTTCGGTGTCCTGTCGCTTCTGGCCGAACGACCCCGAGGAGCGCATGAGTGGAATCTGCTCCTGGCCGAAGGATTGGCTCAGGAGGCTGCGCTGGCCATCTCGAATGCGCGGCTGTATGAGGCCGCGCAGCAGCAACAACGGGGGTTGGTTGCACGCCTTCGGCAGCTCGAGCATCTTGCTGAAACCTTGGCTCATGATCTCAAGGGGCCGGGGGCTCGCATGGAAGAACTCGCACGGTTACTGGTCCAGCAGTACGGTGGGCAATTGGATGATCGGACGAAACGGTGGCTAGCTCTTATTGAAGAGAATGGTAGGGATCTTGTGCAGCGAGTGGAAGGAATCTTGACCGTGGCTCGTGTGGGCACTGATCAGGGCGCTATCACGGCTGTCGATCCAACTGCGATTATTGGTGAAGTGTTGAAAGCCCGAGCCGGTGAGATCGAGCAGCTTCATGCCGTGGTGCATGTTGCCCCAGTCTTACCGCTCGTTGCCTGTCACGATGCCTATCTCCGGCAGATTTTCGACAACCTGGTCTCGAACGCACTGAAGTTCACTCGACCCGGAGAACCACCCCTGGTGAGGATTACCGGTCGTGTGCAAGGTCCTATGGTGTCTTTTTCTGTGAAGGATCACGGGATCGGGATCCCTTCGACCCAACGTACTCGGGTATTTCAGCCGTTTGTCCGGTTGTTGGCATCTGAGGCAGAGGGCAGCGGAATTGGCCTGACTATCATCCAGCGCATCGTGGACCTCTATGGTGGCAGGGTGTGGGTCGACGAAACCGAAGGGCCTGGCTGCACCGTACAATTCACCGTCCCGAGTTTTGAGGAGCAAGAGGGGGCCTCGAATGCCAGAATGCAGACGTCGAGGGTTCCTGATGCGGTCGATGTTGTCCTGCGAGGGGTTCTGGGAGGAAGGGGGAGATGACGCGTGGCGGGGTTTCCGACATGCGATCGATCAGACCTAAATCCAAAGCGCCGTTCACGATCCTGATCGTCGAGGACAACGCAACGGATCTTGAGTTGATGTTGCACGCCCTTGAAGCGGCAGATCTGAAACCGCTTGGGGGAGACTTCGATATGGAAGTTCGTCCCACGGCGGAAGGGGCGTTGCAATTGCTAGGTGAACGGGCCATCGATCTTGTGTTGACCGACATGGTGTTGCCGGGCATGGATGGATTGGATCTCGTCAGCCGCATTCAACGGATCGATCCAAACTTGCCGGTGCTGGTGGTAACGCGTATGAACGCAGTCCCGCTGGCCGTGGAAGCGATGCGACGAGGCGCTTTCGACTATGTGCTGAAACCCGTCAATCCAGAGGATTTGGGGATGCGCCTCCATCGGGCGATTCGAATCTCTGAAATTCTGCGTCGTCATGCGGTGTATGAGCAACAGGAGCAACACGAGTTCGACTCCAATAGTTTCGTGGGGAGTGGCGTCGCATTCGAGCAAATTATGCGGAACATTCGTGAGGCGGCTCAAGTCCGCTCGACGGTCTTAATCACCGGCGAAACCGGAACGGGAAAGGGGATAATCGCACGAGCGATCCATCAACAGAGTCCTGAGTATGATCGGCCGTTTCAAGTGATTGATTGTACGACCGTTCCCGAGGGGATGATGGAGTCCGAGCTCTTCGGGCATGTACGGGGTGCCTTTACCGGTGCGATCGCCGATAAGCCGGGACTCATTGAGTTAGCGAACGGCGGCAGTGTGTTTCTCGATGAAATCGGGGAACTTCC
>DATHTZ010000446.1:0-6886 GCA_035462675.1 Nitrospiraceae bacterium
GGGGCATCATGATACGTGTTCATTCTTGTGTCATCGCCTCACCCTTCACCCCTAACGAGGATTATGACTCTGTATCACGTCGCCTGGTGTCCAGACTGTGAGGTGGTGCGCCGGAAACTGGCGGACCTCCATATCGAGTACGAACACATCGTCGTACCCGACTTTCGCCCGATGCGCAAAGTAGTCCACGAAGTCTCAGGCCAATATTATGTTCCAGTCCTCAAGGATGGAGACATCGTGCTGACGGAAACCGACGACATCCTCGATCATCTGGATAAGACGTACGGTCAGGAACGGATCGCAGGCAGCTAGCACCACCGGCAGGCCTGCTGATCCACTCGACTGTAAAGGAGACCGCATGGAAGCATGGAGACGCATACTCGCCGACAGCATTGTGAAACCAAAAGACTTGGCGAACCGGCTCGGTGTCGATGCGAAAGAAATCGAAGCCATCGTAGGCGACTATCCGATGCGCATTACCCCTACAGTAATGGCGACGATTAAAGAAAAGGGTGACGCCATTTGGAAACAGGTGGTCCCGGACATCGCCGAAATGGACGACTTCGAAGCGGAAGACGATCCGCTCGAAGAAGACCTCATGAGTCCTGTCCCGCATCTGGTCCATCGCTACCCGGATCGTGTCCTGCTGATGGTGACGAATCAGTGTCCGATCTATTGCCGATTCTGCACAAGAAAACGGCTGGTCGGGAAACCGGGATTCCTTAAGAAGGGGGAACTCGATCAAGCGATCGCATACCTGCGCGAACATACTGAAGTGCGCGACGTCATTCTCTCCGGCGGCGACCCCCTGCTCCTGCCGGATCATTTATTGGACCGGATCCTCAAGGCCCTTCGAACCATCCCGCATCTAGAACTGATTCGCCTCGGCTCCCGGGTGCCCGGCACGTTGCCTGAACGGGTCACCCCGGAACTCTGCGCAATCGTGAAGAAGTATCATCCCATCTATATGAACCTGCACTTCAATCATCCGGACGAACTGACCCCGGCAGTCAAAGTAGCCTGCGGAATGTTGGCCGATGCCGGGGTGCCGCTCGGGGCGCAAACCGTGCTGCTCAAAGGCGTGAACGACGATCCGGATATCATGAAGCGATTGATGCATCAGCTGCTGCTCGCTCGCATCAAACCCTACTATCTCTACCAAGCGGACCTGACCAAGGGTACGAATCACTTCCGCACCACAGTCGAGACGGGACTCAATATCATTAAATCGTTACAGGGCCACACCAGCGGGATGGCGGTCCCGCACTTCGTGATCGATGCACCGGGCGGCGGCGGCAAGATCCCCTTGCTGCCCGGCGACTACATGGTGCACATGGATGCCGAGGGAGTCCTCTTGAAGAACTATGAGAACAAGGCATTCCACTATCCGCAACCGCAACAGGAATCCTCACGCGAGCTGCCGATGGTCAACGCAGGGCCTGCACTGGGGTCGTGCAGTAACGGAGAGCACGACGACCTGTGAGCAGCCGCACCACGCAAGGCATTTTGCCCTACCAACAGATTACGCAGCTGATCGTGAGCGGCGCCATCCACGCCGACGTGCCGATCGAAGACCGGCAGATCCAGCCGGCCAGTCTCGATCTACGTCTCGGACGCAAGGCCTATCGATTGATCAGTAGCTTCCTGCCGGAGCTGTCCGAGATCACGAGCCGACTCAACGTCCTGGACTTCTACCAGTCCGACCTCGTCATGTACGAGATGGATTTGACCGAAGGGGCCATCCTGGAAAAAGGCCACGTCTATCTGGTACCGCTCTTGGAACGTGTCACGTTACCCAAGACCCTCCGGGCACGGACCAATCCCAAGAGTACGACCGGACGGCTGGACGTCTTTACCCGCGTCGTGACGGATCTCAATACCGGGTTCGATGAGATCCGAGCCGGCTATTCCGGGCCCCTCTATCTAGAAATCGTTCCGCGATCGTTCGCAATCAAGGTGAAGACCGGGTACTCCCTCAATCAAATTCGCTTCGTACGCGGAGACGCCACCGTGTCAGACCGGTCGCTTCAGACGCTTCACATACGAGCGCCCTTGCTCTACCACAACCTCCCCACCAAGCACGCGCTGAGAACCCACGATCTCCGGACGGATCGCGGCCTATTTCTCCGCATTGATCTGAAGGGCGATGACCGAGACGGTACACCGATTATCGGCTATCGGGCGAAGAAAAATAGCCACGTCATCGATCTGTCGAAAGTCGGCCACTATGCGGCGCTCGACTTTTGGGAACCCCTGTACCGCCACCGCCAGGACAGTCTTCTCTTGGAACCAGAGGAGTTTTACATTCTCGCGTCAAAAGAACGGATACGCGTTCCCGCCGGATACGCGGCCGAGATGGTCGCCTTCGAAGCAGCCTGTGGCGAGTTACGAACCCACTACGCCGGGTTTTTCGATCCGGGGTTTGGGTACGGCCGCGGCGAGCTGCACGGCACCCAAGTGGTGCTGGAGGTCCGCCCCCACGACGTGCCCTTCCTGATCCATGATGGACAAACCTTCTTTAAGGTTGTATACGACAGGATGCTCGCACGCCCCAGCCAGCTTTATGGCACGGCACTTGGATCCTCGTATCAGCGCCAAGGTCTGACCCTGAGCAAACATTTTAAGGTTTAGTCCGATGCTCAGTATCCGCGAAGGGTATCTTGTGAAGCATCGTTCGCTCTTGACTCGAACGTTTTACGAACAGATTGGAACCAGCTGACCATGCCGCCAGAGCCGACGAACGAGCCGGAGCGCCGCGAGCCAGAGGACGACTCCGGAGGCGACAATCAGATGCGCGTCGCCGGGATGATCGTGGGCACCGCCCTCATTTTCATCGGCTTCCTCGACGTGTTTCTCTCGATCAGCGGAGGATTCGAGATCGACGTCATTCCCTTCTTGATTTATTTCGGCGGGGTTGCCGTGTGGGCAAATGCGGTCGTCGAAAACCTGGCCCTTCGCTACAGCCTCATCGGCGGCGCCCTCCTACTTGCAGCTGTCTTCTTCCATTATGGGGAAGTCCTCTTTTGGCACAAGCAAGTGTTGTTTTGGTCCACGGTGGTTGTCGTCATGTATTTCATGTTCTACGAACCGAAAAAACGTCCCTAGTGATTCATGGCGATGCCGATTTCGGTCATCATCCCCACACTGAACGAAGAACGGACGATCACAGCGACGCTCGCACACACCGCTTCGCTCGGCTTCGATGAGCTCATCGTGGTAGATGGAGGAAGCACCGATGAGACTCCCGCACTCCTCGAATCATACCGACTCAGCGCACAGTCTTCAGCACTCAGTCCTGTACAATGGGTGACCGCTCCAGCTGGGCGCGCCCGGCAGATGAACGAAGGTGCAAAGGCCAGCCGCGGAGAAATTTTATTGTTTCTCCATGCCGACACGCGGCTTCCAAGCGATGCCAACACAGTCATCAACACGGCACTGGTCGATCGACGAATGGTGGGCGGGTGGTTCGATGTCCGATTCGATCACCCATCGATGTGGGGAGCCATCATCAGTAAGGCAATGAACTGGCGTTCCAGACTGAGCGGCCTCGCCACCGGCGATCAGGCCCTGTTTGTGCGCCGCCCTATCTTCGAACAGATGGGAGGATTTGCCGATATACCGTTGATGGAGGATATCGAGTTCTCCCGCAGGCTCAAACGAAAGGGAGCGACCGCGGCCCTCTCTGCAACCGTGCTCACATCCTTCCGTCGCTGGGAACAGCACGGCCCCTTGCGGACGATCCTCTTGATGTGGACCTTACGGTTCCTGTATTGGGTCGGCATCAGTCCATCGTATTTGGTTCAATGGTACAAGGCTGTCCGATAGATCGTACAGGGTAAAGAGTGACATTGTGAAAAATACGACGGGCAGACACTCAAAAACCGAGGACATCTCTTCTCTGAAATCTCCTCACCCCTCACCCCTCACCCCTCACCGAGCCGCACTGGTGATCTTCGCCAAGGCTCCGATCCCAGGTGAGGTGAAAACGCGTCTCTGCCCGCCGCTGACGCCAGACGAGGCGGCTACCCTGCACGGCAGCTTCGTCCTCGACATGCTGGAACGAACCAAACTCGCCGTCGCGAAATTACAGCTCCCCTTGCATCGATACTTGGCCTGCGCGCCTTCATCCGATCTGGCGTTCTTCAAGATTATGGAAGAACGGCAAGGCGTCCGCCTGTTGGATCAAGTCGGAGAGGATTTGGGTCAGCGGATGCACCGCATTTCTGTCGACTTATTCACCAACGGCTATAAACACGTGATCATCGTGGGGACCGATGTCCCGACCTTGCCTCTGTCGGTGTATCAGGAAGCATTCACGATGCTGAGCCGCTCGGACGTCGTCTTGGGGCCGGCCCTGGATGGCGGCTATTACCTCATCGGCCTCGGGCAGCCTGCAGAGCATCTCTTTACCGAGGTGCCCTGGTCCACCGATCACGTCCTCGCCGTCACACAACAGAAGGCCAAAGCACTGGGTCTATCCGTCGAACTCACCACCGCCTGGCGCGACGTGGATACCATTGCAGACTTGCAGGAGCTCATCACAGAATGCCGAGAGGACAATAAGAAGCCCAAACAAGACCGGATCTTCTCCATGCGAACAGCCGGAGCCTTGCAATTGCTCGCGACAAGACTCAAATCTCGATAAGATACATGATCGGCCACACCGATCACGAAAGGGATTATCTCATGACAGAGCGAGTGGCGCTTATCACAGGTGGAGCCAAGGGCATCGGACGGGGGATCGCGCTCGATCTGGCTGCACAACAATGGTCGGTCGCCATTTGCTACCGCACGAGCGAAGCAGAGGCAAAATCCACAGCCGACGAGATCACGAGTCGTGGAGGCCGTGCGCTCTCAATTCGCTGTGACGTGTCGGACCCCCAGGCGGCCAAAGGCCTCGTGGCCCAAGTCGAGCAGCAGTGGGGACGTATCGACGCCCTGATCAACGGCGCCGGCCCCTACCATCGTGTGAACCTATTCGAGGAAACAGTCGAAGGCTGGAACGAGATGTTCGACGGCAATCTCCATCCCATTTTCTATCTCGCCAAAGCGGTAGCAACGGGAATGAAAGCTCGCAAATCAGGTCGAATCATCAGCTTCAGTATGGCCAATGCCGATCAGATGATTTCTCAACCGGACGTCACGGCCCATTACATTGCCAAAGCCGGCGTCTTGATTCTGACACGTACGCTGGCCAAACTGCTGGCACCCCACGGGATTACCGTCAATGCCATCTCGCCCGGCTTCATCGATTCAGGCAGCGCGCCACCGGGAGAACTCGCCGGTATGACCAAACGTATCCCCGCCGGCTACATCGGAACGGTAGACGACACCGTGTCGGCAGTGCGCTATCTCCTTAGTGAGGAAGCGAGGTACGTGAATGGAGCAAACATCCAAGTCAGCGGCGGCTGGGGAATATGAAGGGTAGCCTGAGTGCACTTCAGGCCACCCTCTGGGGAGAACGAAGAAAAAAGAAAGAATACCTGCGAACAAGGCTGCGAAAGATCAATCGCCCTATATATAATGGAGGCAATTGGAGCAACGATTCGGAGGAGATGCCATGAAATCAGAACAAGAGCGGACAACACATAGTCGGTTTGTCCAGGCCTTACAACATGAACATCTGACCTGTGCTCAACCTGGATGCGGCGGAGCGATGAACGTCACCGACCACACCCCCCATCTTGCCCGTATCAAGACGTACGACGCCGAATGCAAACAATGTCATACGAAGGAACAGATTACCGGCAAAGAACAGCCGACTCCACCGTGGGACGGCGCCTCGATTACCATGATGGCCGAAGTGCATCTCCTCCACGATCAACCCACATGCCCATTCGACGACACCCCCATCACCTTCACCTCCATGCCCAACCCCAGACGCAAAGCCCGTTACCGTCTCTCCTGCTTCTACTGCGGCAGGCATGCGGAATTGAATTGGCCGCCGGCGGAAGCCAAGAGGTGAAGGTAGGACGGGAGCGGTCAGGTGCCCTTCTTGCTCGCAGAACACGCACATTCAGAAAGTGCTCGTTCGATGCGCGCAGTAAAGGACAGCCTCGACCACTCCCTCAAGTAGATGTTTGGACCAAGAGAAGAAGAGGAGCCTGATGATCCCCTGTGCTCGCGCAACGCGCGGCCTCTGAAGGCCCTCGTTGGACGCGCGCAGTGGGAGATCAATCAGCCCCCATCCCTGAAGAGATAACGAGCGAGCCTGGAGGGATCATCTGTAGCCTCGTTCGACGAGCGCACGTAGACCAACTTGGGTGCCCATCCAAGAGAGGAAAAGCAAGCTGGGAAGGATCAATTAGATGGATGACGGTCGATTGATGCGCGCAGTAAAGGACAGGCTGGCAACTCGCGGAGGAGCATGAGGGGCAAGGTTAAGCAACGACCCCGGTACTCGTCGTTTCCAGATGCGGTGAATGGTGGCCTCGCTCAGCCCTTGTTTCTCGGCCATGCTTCGGGTACTCCAATGTGTCGCAGCTGGAGGCGTCGTGCGGAGGGTCGCCTCGACCACCGTCCGAACCGGCCGCGCCGAGATTCTCGGAATACGTCCAGAGCGCGGGGCGTCCTGTTCAAGGCCCGCACAGCGAAGAACCAGAAACCGCTGGCGCCAAAGCTGCACCGTCGGGCGGGAGATACTCAATTTCTGGGCGATGTGCTGACTCAGGATGCCATCGGCGGCCATCTGGATAATCCGTGCTCGTTGCACTAATCGCAAGGAGAAGCGCCTCCCGTGCGCCCAGATGGAGATGGTTGCTCGTTCCTCGGGGGACAGAACAATGGGCTCGGCCATCCGACTCATACGCAACAGCATAGATACCCTAACTCTGCATGTCAATCTATGTATGCCGCACTCCGCTAGCAGGGTGTTGACAAACTACCT
>DATHTZ010000447.1:0-25186 GCA_035462675.1 Nitrospiraceae bacterium
CCGAGGAGGTGGAGCAGTCGCTACGAGATGCCCACCGCCGATTGACGGTCGTCATCGCTGTCCCACCGTTGGGGCAGGACAGCTCATCGCCATCATCACTGCAATCCCGAACCATGAATTTTTGACGATAGCTCGGACGAACCCCGGCTGCTTGATGTTGACTAGCTCGGTTTCTTCTTGACCTCTGCGGTCGTATTCCGAGACCACTTATCCAAACTCTTGCCCTGTGCCGCCACATCCGCCATGCCGGTCATATCGTGTACCCATGCGCCCTGCACGGTTTCACCATCGTCTACAATGCCCTTCTTGATGGTCTCAAGCTCTTTGTCAAACCGTTCGGGAGCTTGCTCAAGGATGCGTCGGATCCTCCACTTCGCTATCGGTTTGCCGTCCGCATCCAAATCACAACCGTAGTGGACGAGGTCTACCTGTCCGGTCTCGAGCACCTTGGCCAACATACGATACGTTACGCCGGAGCTGGATTGAACCAGCGCCGCCTTATAGAGACGCTCGCATTTATCCGGATCCACCTCCAGCGCCGTGAGATCTTCGATCGCTTTGGCGGCAACTTCCGGGGCTGTATCGACCTCTCCCATAATCGTCCTCCTCCCTGCAGGGGTTGAGCCTTATGGCAACACTTGCAACGACCCTAACAGACTATTCTTGAAGAGAGCAAGGAGACCGCAGGCTGCGGGCACACGCGGGCGCCGTCCAAGTGATTTCACTGAGATTTCTTCCACCGGAGTCGGGCTGATGAGAAGACCAAACTTTTCAACGCCCTGCTAGATCTCTCCCCAACGACTCCGTTACACTCGATTTCATTCGCTAGCAGTTTGCGGAAAGATTCGGTTTTTATACGATATGCTGCTGTGATAATACTCAGGGTGATACTGCCTGAATGTCGGCAGGATGCTCAAAAAGGCCGTTTAGCAAGGCGGCAGCGAGCGAAGAGGCGAGGCATACGCTTCGGTACATTGAGCCTCTGAGCGAAGCGAGAACGAAGCATGGGTACAGGCACGCCTCGGCGCGCCTGGGTTGGGCGGGTGAGAAGGCCGGCTTTTTCAGCATCCTGCCAGGAGAGACCGATGCGAGACGAACGAACGACCAACTACTATACGCTGCTTGAACTCCTACCCTCTGCAACGGACGCTGAGCTGAAAAAAGCCTGGCATGAACAGATCCAGGTCTGGCATCCCGATCGCTTTAGCCATGCGCCAACTCTCCACCAGAAGGCGGAAGCTCGTACCAAACTGCTCAACCAAGCCTACCAAACCCTCAGTGACCCCATCACACGTGCACGCTACGATGCCAAGAATCAACCCTCGGCCTCTCACAGCCCATCCGCACGCCCCACCCCTGAGCCACACCCCTCTTCTGGATCGTATGCCTCCACTCCGCCACGCCCTCAACAGACCAGTCGATCCAGCCAGGACCCGCGCGGACCGCAATCGCTCATCATGTTGCTCTCTCAGCAAGGCCAACCCAAACTCATGGTGCCGGCCATTCATCTCTACGTCGACCCTCGCGAGTACCAACCCTACGACTTTCACGGCCTTGTCCGCATCGCTGGGACCATGCGAGAAACCTTGCCCGTCAGCGGCTATGCCATTGCTGAAGTCCCCGACCTGTTATGCATCAAGCGCATGGGCGTCGAAGAACTCTACACCGTCTTTTCCAATCCCTCCTTCAATCGCCTGCCGTTCCTCCATGAACTCGAACAGACCCTCGCCTTCCCCTCGCGATTCCTGGTCATAGAAGGCACCCTCCAGCATCGAAAGGCCGGAGGGCGGCTCAACCAATATCACAAGATCGGGCTGATGGATTTTCTGGACGCCCTCACTGCCAGATATGGCATCCAGATGATCTACGCGGACGCGCGCGACGAGGCCGAAGAACGGATCGCCAATCTCGCGGCCCTGCACTATGCCTACCACTTTGCCGAACAACAGGGATTCGGACACTGTCTCAGAGAGAACGATTTATAAAAGCTGATGGCGGGTGGAACGCCGTATTTCGTGAAACGTGAGACGTAAGAGGTGAACTGCTTCAGACATTCAGCGGGAGACGAACGACGCTGAGCCGTCCTTTCAAATCCTTGTTCCAAATCCGACCTGCCGCCATGCTTCATAGATCACGACCGCCACGGTGTTGGAGAGGTTGAGACTCCGGTTTCCCGAAACCATGGGTACGCGGATGCGCTGCTGTTCGGCAACCGCCCCCAGGAACTCAGCCGGCAACCCACGGCTTTCCGGACCAAACACAAAGACATCGCCGGCGGCATAGTCCACCAAATCGTATCGTTGGGCGCCCTTGGTGGAGACGGCAAACAACCGGCGATTCTTGACGCGCTCCGCGCAATCGGCCCAACTCTCGTGAACCGTGATCGTGGCGAATTCGTGATAGTCCAGCCCCGCTCGCAGCAATTGCTTGTCCTCCAGAGAGAAGCCTAGCGGCTTCACGAGGTGCAACCTAGCGCCAGTATTGGCGCAGAGCCTGATGATGTTGCCGGTGTTCGGCGGAATTTCCGGTTGAAAGAGAATAACGTCGAACATAAGGGTGGAAAGTGTATCACGGCAATGTCTGTTTGCACGATGCAGATCCGTGAAGGGGAAAGTCCAAACAAGTAGGCCGCTTGTTTCACCATCACAGGGCTTCTTGGTATAGTGAGTTTCGATGAGAGAATGTCTCCGCGTTGATGAGTAGATCGGCGCCACCTTCCATGCACAATCCTGTCGCCCGGTCAGGATACGACTCCATCGCCATGCTCATTGGTGTGCCGCTTGTCGCAACCTTGTTGTTGAATCCATTCGCGGTCGCGGAGGATTCATCGTTGCGTTCAGAGAAGCACGTCGCTGAAGATGCGAAAGCGGTGTGGGAGAGTGGTGCGATCAACCCTGCGATCGAGATACTTGACCAAGGAATTCAAGACCATCCTGACGCCCTCACTCTCTTAAAATTACGCGCCGATATTCTCACCACATCCCGAGGTCCGAGAGAGGCAGTTGAGGCCTATGAGACGGTCCTTGCCAAAGCACCAGCCGCATTGGATATCCGATGGGCCAAGTGGAGCGTATTGACTCGGTCGGGACAGGGGGCGGAATCCATCGCCGAACTCGGACGAATTGCGGGAATCGATGTTCGGAACCCCTTAGTTCATCTGAGGCTGGCGCAAGAACTCCGAAAACTCGATCGCCTTGAGGAATCGCTCGAGTCGTACAAGAGGGCCGTGGATCTTGCTCCGAATCTCCTCAGCTGGCGATTAGCGTTGGCTCGGGCACGGTTCGATGTCTTGGATTATCAAGGCGCGGAAGATGACATACAATACGTATTGCATAAGGCGTCTCCCGGTTCTCCGCTGGAACTCCCTGCCAAAAATCTGCTCTCACAGATCAATGGAACCTCCATCGATCGAGGCCGGCGCTTCGACCCAGTCCTGACGAAAGAAATGACAGGAGCACAGCGCAAGGAATGGGCTTCCATTCGCGCAGAGGCATGGAAACTCTTCTCTATGGGCCGCTATGAGGAGGCCGAGCCGATCTATCAACGAATGCTGCTCCTCAATCCCAATGATGCGCTGGCCAATTATCAACTAGGGCTGACCCTCATGCAGCTTGGCCGGTGCAAGGACGCGCTGGCCGTGTTTGGGAAAATGTCCAACCTCGATCCCAACGACGAAGACTATGTGGATACGGTGTATCGGATGGGCCAATGTCTCGTAGAGTTGGAACAGTGGGAAGAGGCGTTCGTTCATTTTCAAACCCTCCACGACGCGGCTGTCGAGTTCGAACAGAACAACAAGAATGTTCAGCTGCCACCAGACACCCGTGTGTTAGATAAAAAGAAAATTGCACGATGGCTCGAGAAGGTGCGGCCCCATGTTCCAGAATTGGCAAAACTGAGCGATCATGAAGCTGCAAACCGCGCTCCCTCCGTCAATCCTTCTCCTGCCATCGTCTCTCCGGAGGAAGAGCTCTACGCCAGAGTTGCCGAGCGGTTTAAGCCGCAGGAGACACTGGACCAGCGGGCGTCCCTCATGGGCAGAGACGCCGACTTTAGTTGGTTCCGATTTGTCATCCCGGCAAGCAAGATCGTCCGGGACGATTTCCCCACCGGCGCCCATGAGTTTATTCCCTTAAACCCGGGGGATAGCTTTCCCGCTACACAAGCAGAGATCTACTTGGTCTTTGGCCTGGTGTCGGCTTCATTCGATGCCGTCCCTCTCACCGCACGGTGTGCTCCGGAAACATCCGAGATGATAGAGGAGCAACGCGCCGTCGCACACGACCACGTCATGACGACCATGAATGACCAGTCCGGCTATTTTATGTTAACCCCTCCAAAGACCGGATGGACCGCCGGCCTCTACCACTGTGGATTGTTCGCGGGAGAGCATGTGACAACCGATAACATTGTTGACGAAGTCAGGTTCCGCATTATTGCGCCGCCCAAGTCATCGACGGGTGCAGAAAAGAACGGATAGTTGGGGTGATATGGCAAGAAACAGCAACTGATGGTTACTTGCGACAACTCCTTTCGTGGGCAAGCTGCGCTGGCGTCTGGGGGGTAACCGCCATGGGCGATAAGAGGAGCGTCCCATGATCACGGCTATCAAAAAGATCCTACTGACTTGGCTGACCTTGCCCACATTATTCATGAGCACTTCTGCTTCAATCGCATATTCATGGCTATGACAGGCGTGGCGACTCCGTGATGTCTCGACGAATCGTCATGAATACTGTGGGCGAAGCCGCTGGACTACGCGAAGCACCAAGAACGCCACGCAAGACGGGAGCCAGATCCATATCGCTTCGCTGGCCAAGATCTGGACACCATATGCGCTGAAAAATTCGCTGACGCCGATTGGAGAGACAAGGACAGGCCGCAGGGGGAAGAAATATCTCGTCGTATCGAATGGAGAAAAGAACGCGACGCCCAACCCTCCATTGGTCATTGCATCGAGCACGCCATGTGAAGCGGTGCAGAGAAAGAAATAGAGATACAACCCCGTCATCGCTGCCGCCGGCTTGCCTCGATACCACACACCAACGAGAATCCCAGCAAGCAGCGCCGCAAACACAACCGAATGCGTCATCCCACGATGGCCCCACACATCACCGTACTGAATGCCACCGTACAACCCGATCACATCCAGATCCGGCACGACCGAACAGAGTGCACCCAACACCAATTCGCGCCAACTCAGTTCCTTGTTCCGAAAGGCCTTCCCGATCGCCAGAGCCACAATGGCATGGGAAAATGCAGACGCCATGGCATACCTCTTACTACGATTCTGTCACCGCGAGACCCTACGCTCGGAACGGAGGCACGTCAAGAATGCAGGAGATGAAATGAGGAGCTAATGGAGGTCGGTTCGTAGCAGGCAGGACAAAAACATCTCCATGACTGGCCCTTCAACACACAGGGGACTCACTTGACCCTCTCATTCAGCCATCCTCCACCTTCCCACCCCTGAAGGACTTCTCGATAGCCAAGTGCCCTTAGTAAAGAGAGATCTTTCAAACACGCACGCTGGGCGGCTTGCGAGGCTGAGGCGGCTATGAAGACCGAACTGATTCCTGCTCACTTTTCTGATCTACCGTTGGTGCAAGATCGGCTGTGCGCCTGTCGGGAACTGGAGTCTCAACCTGAGGCAGATAGATTGTGAACGTGGTGCCGTGCCCCACCTCGCTGGTCACAGCCACATGACCGTGGCTTTGCTTCACGATCCCATAGACGATGGACAGCCCGAGGCCGGTTCCCTTTCCCGGCGCTTTGGTTGTGAAGAACGGCTCGAACAATTTAGCCTGCGCCGCCTGATCCATGCCGGATCCGGTATCGGTGACCGAGAGCAGAACATACCGTCCTGGACGGAGGTCTGGCGTTCCGTGGGTATACGAGTCGTCCAGTTCAATCATCGCCGTCTCGATGGTCAGCGATCCACCCTGCGGCATGGCATCGCAGGCATTCACGCATAAGTTCATGATGACTTGCTCGATTTGACCCGGATCAGCCTTGACCTGGCCAAGGTGCGGGTCTAGGTTCGTGAACAGGGCAACGTCCTTCCCGATAAGCTGCCGCAGCATCTTCTCGATATTGGAAACGAGATCGTTCAGGTGTACGATCCCGGGTTCCAATACCTGTTTTCGACTGAAAGCCAGCAACTGATTGGTGAGACCCGAAGCCTGTTTGACAGCCTTCAGCACTTCGTCTGCGTGTTGTCTCGAAGAAGCCGAGGGGTCCAGCGTCGCGATAATCAATTCGGTGAATCCTCGCATGACGGTGAGAAGATTGTTGAAGTCGTGGGCTACGCTTCCTGCCAGCCGACCCATGGCTTCCATCTTTTGTGACTGTTGCAGCTGGAGGTCTTTCTGATGCAACGCCTCAGCATTGTTGGTGCGTTCGATGGCAGCCGCGGCGACGGAGGCGATGACAACCAGAACATCGAGATCGTCATGGTTGATCTGGCCGCTCACCTTATTCAGAACCTCGATGACGCCGATCGGTGTTCCGCCATGCCGTTTGAGGGGAACCACGATCATGTCTCTTGACTGATACCCGGTGATCCGTTCGGTTGACGAAAAGTGCCGGGTATCCTGCTGAACGGCGGGGATGACCTCTGCTTGGCCGCTGCGGAACACGGCGCCGGCAATACCCTTGTCCCAGGGAATCGACGTGCTGTGAAGGCAATCGGCATTCTCTCCGACTGCATAGCGAAAGACTAATTGATTGGTTTTTTCGTCTGCCAGTAGGATGGATCCCGCGTCTGCCCCTATCACCTCGAGGGCGGTGCGCAGAACCTGACTCACCATGTCGTCGACATTCGAATACTGAAAGAGGGTTTCGCTGAGATGACGAATGGATTCCAGCGTCGATGGCATCGGTTCAGTCCTATGGCAGCCTAGGAATTAGAACGGCATCCTCATATTCTGATGGCTTTCGACAGTATCGCCTCGAATCGAAATTGGGCCAAACAATATCGAAGATTTTGAAGAGGAGGCGCTCATCACATGGCCTCTTCGCCTCTATGACAGTTGCGACGAAGTCCTATGCGGTTCCTGCCATCCTTCATCCCCTGTCGCTGATGGAGGAAATAGTGCAACCACCCTCTGCATATCGCGCACGCAACGAGCGTTCTACGGTCTTTCTGACTGTGCCATTCACCATCGGCTTCATGTCATATACTGTTCGATTCTCGGACACGGTGGGCGGCTGGCGAGGATTGTTCTCGTGAATCGTGAGACGTTTCGGACTCTCAGCAAGAGACGAGGCTAAATTGAATGCACTGAGGGGTGAACGCTGACTGCTGACCGCTTCGGCATCAAGAGACGAACGACGCTTCACACGCAAGGAAGCGAATCGGCAATTTCAACAGAAGCGCTCATGAGTAATACAGGCTACCTTCCCTGATTGAGCAATGCTGGCGATTCGCTTCTGCCCGAGCGGGCCTTCAGGAGTTGGATCAGTTCTATTCGTAGCGTGCGATTCAGACGTTGCCGTGCCTCAAGCGGTAGGCGAAGAAACTCTACCCCAAACTGTTGGCCCTGGACCCATTTGATCGTGCCGAGATCGATGGACAGCGCCGGCGTCTGATTGGGGATCAAGACACTCACGCGCACATCACTGCCGCAGAGAACCTCTCGATCGCACATGACAGAGCACCCCATCAGCGAGAGGTTGGTCAGGATACCTTCGCCGACAAACGGAGCCCCGCCGAAGATGACAGGGTAGAAAAGCGAGAAGCGATGATAGGCCCGAGAATAATGAGGGGGTGCCATCAATCCTCCATGACGCCGGATTGTACAGAGTGAGGCGCTGTGAGCGATATCCTACCTTGGGAGGGGGAGCCAACAAGTCGCTTCAGCAGATGGCAAGGGAAAAGATCGCATGGCTGATGGCGGATGGCTGAAGACAGGAATCAGGAGCTGATGACGGATGCCTGGTAGCGCAAACAAAGAAAGCCCCGATTTTTTGCACATGCCATCGGCTCTTCAATTCTCGGACGCAGGGGCGGCTCGCGGGGCTGGATGTCATTCAGGTCGAACCCATTCCTAACACCATTGTAACTCCTGCGTCTTGTTCTTCCTCTACGCGCTAACGTTGCCTATGAGGTGGAACCAGACGGGAGTCGGCAGTACAATGTGGCGATGTATAAGATGGGCGTCGTTCTCGTTATTGTGGGAGTGGCATGGCCAAGTATGCTGCTCGCCTCTGAGGAGCCACCACCTCAAGCGCCGGGCTTCAACGAGCGTTTACACCAAGCGCTGGGTTCCGAGGGCGGCGTGCAAGTGTATAAGGATCCCGCTGGGAATGTTGGAACCATTCTCGATCCACCCGGTGGCGAGCGTCGCGTCACGGTGCAACCGCCGCAAAGTCCATCGATGAACCTCGGCCCTCCCCTTCAGCTACATAACCCTCCATTTCATTTGCCTCCAGCCGTACCTCTTACCCACCCGTCCTCTCCAAGTTTTCCGCAGAAGGCTCGCTAAGGCTCCACTCCGCTCCACGAAGATGCACGTGGTAGGCAGCAGGCGGACCGAAACTGGGAAGTCCCTGAGGAATCAGAAGACCATCACATGATCGACCAGGTAGCGTGAGTCCTGCTCGACTAGAACCATTTCTGCCACGAACTCCCCTGCTACCTTCGTGAATCGCTGTTTCCACACAATGGCCACGGAATTGGGACGCCGAAATATGGCACTCACCTCTCTATCGCCGAAATATCCTTTCTCGCCCTGATACTGCCGACATACCTTCTCCAAATGATCCTTCGTGACAATCGCTTTCAATCGATCGGTAAAGTCCCGGACATGGCGCTCATGATCGATAGCCGTCGAAGCCTCCATCAAATTGTCCATGATCGGATTGGCCACTGCCAGGATTTCTGGATCGGACTTCAGTGCCAGTCTCATACCATCACCTCAGAACGACTCCCGTTAGACCACATCGTTCCAATCCTGGCGCGATGTCCATGAATTGATCGGCCAAACTAACTTGAGGAACGAACGATGTCAATGGAGCGCGCGTGAGCGGAAGGTGTGCCGCTTCAATTGGCTGATGAGGTAAAGCACAATGGCCAGATTCAACAGCAGCACGCCGACCCGAAGCATCGACACCTGTTCAATGACCTCGTAGAGTTCGAACGGAAGCAGCAAGCTCGTCGACACCACCGTCAGATACGCCGCCCAAGTAAACTCCAGCCACAGCCCAATGCCTTCCACCAACAATATCCCCGCATAGCCCAGACTGATAAGCCCAGCCAGCAGCACGCTATGAGGTTGCAGCGCGTCCACTTTCAGAACCAGCGCATGGATGAGGCGCGAGTCGGCATTCACATGCAGCGCTTCGATCAGAAGCGAGAACAGAGTGGCAATCTCAGCATGCACCAATTTGAGGAGGCCCAACCCGAGGAAGAGTAACAGCACACCCTTCACCACCTTGAACACCGCAATCACGACTAAGCCGGTATGGTGAGAACGTGCCGCCATCACTTGGAGAGAGTATCATAAACGACGCATCCTTCTTCTCGTGAAACGTAAAACGTGAGACGCGAAACGGTCGGACTTTCAGAGACAGACCAGGATCGGACTCGGCGGGCGTGGCTGAGGCGTCTATTCAGACTGGAATGGTTGCTGGCACTTTCTTATTATGGTTACGCCTATTGGGACGATGCCACCTCACAAGAATCTTGCCGCTTAGTGTGTCCAGATCTTTGCGGGAGTGGCTTCGAAGGGATATACATGAATCATCCACCCACCGGCTTGCTGACACTCTGATTCCGTAGCAATCGCCCCCTTGAACCCGAGTTGTTTCCGGGTCATGCGGCGCCTACTGCCGTCCGGCTGCAAACAGATATTGACAGGGCATGCCACTGCGCAACGCTCAGCGGAATGCGCTCGTCCAACTGGTCTTCGCTCATGCCCTTCGGCGCAGTGTACATCGCCCCCTCTAGTTCATTACTATCCCCAGTTTTCTTGTACAAGAGCGCGGTCGGTTCAGCCGGATCAAAGCGAATCTTCGCCAGAAGTCGGCGCTGCTTATTGGCGAAATGATAATGCTTCGGCTTTCGCTCGGGATGAAGCGGGGCATACTCGTCGTTCAGTGCCACTCGATAATTCTTGTACTTGGCAAGGGCCTGTCGCAGAGTCTGAACAATCTGATCGGCACGCCTAACGTCATCTACGTTCGCCGTTCGCAAAAGGGCCCATTTCATATGGGGCCCAAGATGTTGCTGATGGGGAACCATCATATCTACAGTCCCCTCCGCATGATCGTGACGATCCATGTCTGCGCTCTGATCGGGAGACTCTCCTTGAGCCAACTCACCTGCCTGAACCCAACGAGCGCCATCCATAGAAGAGAGCAGGCTTACTGAAAAAGACAGAACGCAGCTGAGAAAAAATCTGAAGCAACGCATTGACGTTAGTACGCCTTGACCAGCCATGACTTCTAAAACTGCCGAGCGTTTATATCAGGCGCTCGGCCATGAAGGCCGATGCCCAGGCCATCGATCAAGCGGCCGACCGGGCCGAGGCAGTGGCTCAGACACAGGCCTTCGCTCGTCGGTGCAGGAGGCCTCCCCGCCACTCGTCATGCGGGTGTTCCAAGAACTCCCGGAGTGGCTCGCGTTCTTCCAGTAAAGAACCCCGCTCTTCCGAGCGGGGCATCCTGGCAGATCTTCGTGAAGCGACATTCCATTTCTTACAAGACCAATCTAATCACCATCCAAAATGGTTCCCCAATACTCTCCTGCGAGGAGGGTGGTGTGGTATCCACTGCGCGCGTCGAACGATGGCCTTCCGAGACCGCGTGTTCCGCTAGCACAGGAGGCCAGTCAGACCTCCCTCTCTTGTCTCGCTAGTAAGTGACGCGAGCCGGGAGTCTGTATAATCCGGCACCGGCATCCCGATGGACAGACTGCACGACTCAACCTTGTGAACACACTGACGACTCGCCCCTCTCGCAGACCTCGGGTCTCACCTCTCTGTGTTGTACTGAATGAAGGCTTCCGCTATAGTCGCGTTACCCCTTTCCATGAAAACGCTGGATGACATTCGCCGACAACTCGCTGCTGGTGAATTCGAGTTCAGCCGCCATGCCTTTAAGCGCGTCATTGAGCGAAATATTAGCCAAAGCGAAATCCAACAGGCCGGGGCACAAGCCAGCATCATCGAAGATTATCCCGACGACAAATATGTGCCCAGCAGTTTGCTGCTGGGATTTACCGTCGCAGGTCGTCCGTTGCGTATTCAGGCCTCCCACGTCGATTCCGATTTGTTGAAGATCATTACGATCTATGAGCCGAACCCTACAGAGTGGTATGATTACGCCAGACGGAGGTAACTATGTTTCGTTGTCATGTGTGCGGGAAGACCGAGAGCCGTCAAGAACTGGTCAGCGAGGTCTTTGATATCGAGGGCAAGCCCGTGCGGGTTGAGCAAATTCCTGCGATAGTCTGCCTCCATTGTGGCGAACCAGTGTTCAGCCGCGACGCAACCGAACGAGTTCGGCGTATGGTTCATGGAGAAGCGAAGCCTATCAAGTCGATTCAGATGGACGTGTTCGCCTATCGGTAATCCTTTCGGGGTTCTGAAACCCTTCATACACATCCGCACACATCAACTGATGCCGGAGCTATTTCGCGGCGCGGGGCTGGAATCTGGTCCGTCCGGTTTATTTGGTTGGCCTTGTTCGGAGAACGAGAAAGACAAGACAGATCCACGCACCTGAGCTACCCCGGTATATTGATAGCTAAAGCCGGCTCCACTGTTGACTAGAACTGATTCCAGAGCAGTTGGTTTGTGACTTCATGGTGAAAGAGCACTTCCGAAGCCTTCACCCTCGTCCCCAGCTCTTTAGGAGAACGATCTGCCACCAACTGCTTGAAGCTCGCATACTTTTTCTTGCTGTCCTCGCCAAGGATCTCGCCGATAAACTTCGACGATGTAAACAGCGTGATCGCATCGTTGATGTCACTCGGAAGGTATTGCACACGGTCTGGAGTCGTCCCATCCTTTTCCAGGCGCTCCCCTTCAAATCCGGTCTTGAGCATCGTGTACAGCACGAGGTAGGGGTTGGCATCGGGGGCGACTGACCGCAGCTCGATGCGCGCCGTCCTTTCATTGGCCATCGGAATGCGGATCATCGACCCGCGATCGATCGCCGAGACCTTAACTTGGTTCGGTGCTTCAAAATGCGGATCGAGACGGCGATAGGCATTCACCGATGAATTCAGCACAAGACAAATCTCGGATGCATGATTTAGGAGTTTGAAAATGAAGTCCCACGCCACATCCGAAAGGCCATCTTTCCCCTTCGCCTCGTAGAAAACATTCTTACCATTCTTGTTTAAGGAGAAATTGGTGTGCATGCCGGAACCATTGATCCCAACGAATGGCTTCGGAAGGAACGTCGCCGTGTGCCCCATGGATCGAGCCGCTTGGCGACAGATCAGTTTGTACAGCTGCACATGGTCTGCCGCACGAACCACATCTGCATAGGAAAAGTTCATTTCGAACTGCGAGGGCGCGACCTCTGGATGATCTTTTTCGTTCTTGAAGCCCAGTGCACGCTGTGCTTCCGCCGACTTATCAATGAACTGGCGAAGCGTGTCCATCGGGAGGGAGTGATAGTACCCACCCGATGAGATGAGCTTAAACCCGTCCTCGTCGTAGCGTTGCTCAGCATTCTGTCCGTCTACAAGGAAGCCTTCTATTTCGCAGGCCGCATACGCGGTCATACCCTGCTTTTTCTTAAGAGTTTCCGTATACGATTTCAGCACGCCACGGAAGTCGCTCTGATACGGCGAACGATCAGCGTTTAACACGGAGGCAAAGAAGATCACCTTTCCTGCCCCAATCACGTCGGCCGGAAAGTAGCGGATGGACGACCAGTCAACTTCAAGACGCAGGTCCGACTCATGTTGCGGCGTGAACCCTCGGATGGACGACCCGTCAAATGTCAGATTCCCCAACGATTCCAGAAGGAACTTCTTGTCGTAATCGAGCATGTGAAGGCGGCCTTCAATATCCGAGAAACATAACGTCACAGCCTTCACGTGTTTCTCCTTTTTCAGCCACGCCGTATATTCCTGCTCTAGCTCTTTTGCGCTGGCCTTCTCGGCACGCTGCGCCGCCTTGAGATTCATTTCTTCCAGCTCGTCATACGGGATCTCGAGGAAGGACTTTAGCTCAGCGGATTTAATCTTAGTCATGGTTCCTCTTTCATGCGCTCTTGGCGCGAAGGTATTGCCCTGGACACACAAGACGCATCCAACAGCGTATGCTTCTTGGATTCACGTCATTCTTGATCTGAACTTTCCCCAAGGAACGGCTACCGGTGTGGACTCAGTCTGTCATGTCTCTTCTGGGTGTGCAAGGGCTTGGGATCATGCGCATCGAGCACACACCGAAAAAGCCGAAGCAGTCGCTTCAGCTGCAAAGACCGGGCGTCCCACTAGCAAGGACAATAATGCGGGCTAGTAGTGACCCAAGCCGTGAGTCTGTATAATCCGGTACCGTCATCCCGATGGACAGAACGCACGACTCAACCTTGTGAACACACTCACGACTCGCCCTTCACGGATACGCTGGCTCATTCTCGCCCTGCTGTTTCTGATCAGCGTCGTGACCTATATCGACCGCGTCAATATTTCCGTGACCGCGCGTCAGATGATGCCGGCCTATGGGATGACCGATCAACAGATGGGCTGGGTCTTCTCGGCCTTCGTCGTCGGCTACGCCCTGTTTCAGATTCCTGGAGGATGGCTGGCCGATCGCTGGGGAGTCCGCATGGTGCTCACCATCGCGCTCCTCTGGTGGTCGATCTGTACGGCCTTCACCGCCATGGTGGCTGCCACTTCGCTCGCCAGCCTCTTTGGGATCGTCGGCGCGCTGATGCTCGTACGGTTTTCGCTGGGCGTGGGCGAAGCCGTCGCGCTGCCGGCCTTCAATCGCGCCGTCACCAACTGGTTACCGGCTGATAGGCGAGGCCTCGGCATCGGGATCGCGATCGGAGGCATTGGATTAGGTTCCGCCATGACCCCGCCCATTGCCGCATGGGTGATGGTGAACTGGGGATGGCCGACCGTATTCTATCTTGCGAGCTTGCTCGGAATCGGGATGGCACTCCTCTGGTGGCTCCTGTCGCGCAACCATCCGCACGAACATCCCTGGGTGAATGCCGGTGAACAGGCTCTGCTCAAGCGTGAACCGACCACCGCCACCACGGCCGTGCCCTGGCGGACATTCAGTCGGACCCCCACCATCTGGTGGTTGGTGATCAGCTACAGTTGCCTCGGCTATGTCGCCTACGTCTATCTGTCCTGGTTCTATTTATATCTGGTGAATGTTCGAGGATTCGATGTGCTTCGCGGTGGATTCTATGCCTCCGCCCCATTTATAGCCATGTTGGTATTTTGTCCTCTGGGCGGCTGGGTGACCGATTGGCTCGCAACCCGTTACGATCTCACCACCGGACGGGCTGTGGCCGGCATGACCGGCATGGTCCTGGCGGGATCGGCAATTGCGCTGGGTGGCATCGTCGATTCCCCCTTTCTCGCAATCACCAGTCTGTCATTCGGCGCAGGCTGGCTCTATTTTTCAGTCGGCGCTTACTGGGCCTCCACGACCGATCTGTCCAAAGTCCATGCGGGCACACTGTCAGGGCTCATGAATACCGGCGCCAACATCGGCGGAGCCATCTCACCGACCTTGACGCCGTGGCTGGCTAATCATTGGGGCTGGCCGGTTTCGTTGGGCGTGGCCGCAGCCGTGGCCATCGTGGGCGGGATCCTGTGGCTCAAAATAGATCCAGGCAAGGGACTGCGGCAGGACATGTCCTGAGTGGAAAGTTCTGGGTTGGTGGAAGTTTTCACTGTAACTCCCGATTGGACAAACTCAGAACTCAGAACTCAGCACCCAGAACTCAGAACTCCTTCTGAGACCTTGCCTCCAAAGGAACGCCCTTGCTACATTCACATCATGACTATGCAATTTCAAAAAATCGATCCGCGCGTTACCATTACTACGCCCCTCGGCGAGATCAAGATCCGGTTCTACCCGGACGACGCACCGCGTCACGTCGAGAACTTTCTCAAGCTCGCCAAGATGGGGTTCTATGATGGAACCACCTTCCATCGCGTCGTTCCCGGATTCATCATTCAAGGCGGCGATCCACTGAGCAAGACTGCTGACCGTTCCCTGCACGGGTCGGGCAGTCCCGGCTACTGGCTGAATCCGGAAACCAGCGATCGGCCGCATAAACGGGGGGCGATCGGCATGGCCAAGGTCCCACGGGAGAGCAACAGCACGCGGGACCCCAACGATAACGGCTCGCAATTCTACATCTGTGTCGCGGATGCCAGCGGGCTGGACCGCACCTACACCGTCTTCGGCGAGGTCTTTCGGGGCATGGAGGTGGTTGATAAGATCGTCGCCGCCCCCCGAGACGAATTCGACAATCCGTTGAAGCCGATCCCGATTACGATGACGGTCAAAGAGTAGCGGCCAAGCAGGTGGATAATAGCTGATGGCCTATAGCACGAAATCAGAAAGGGTGAGACTTGCGCGATAAGCCATCAGCAATGCACTTCTAGTCAGAGACCTTCCTTCCCTCACCCACCCAAGCCCCAACGGGCGAATATGCACAGTGTGCCGCATCTTGACGAGCCGCCTCCTTATGGTGTCCAATACCCTATGCCGAAAGGAAGGCTCGTCCTCCATACAAAGTACATCGATGAGCTTGGAGCAATCGTAGAAATGAAGGTCTATCAGGTTCCCAAGGCAATGAGTACCCCGTACGGCTACAAGTATTCTTTAGTCTATATTTGCGATGGCCGACGGGTAGTCGGTTACGACAATCATGAACGCAAAGGCGACCATCGTCACAACCGAACACTGACACTGCCGTACGCATTCAAATCCATTGATCGCCTCATCGACGATTTTCTCTCCGATGTGGCCGCAGACAAAAAGGAGATGCCATAATGAAGGTCAAACGGCTCAAGGTCGGTGTCCGCTCCCTTGAGGAAGGGCTTCGGGAGTTTGGGAACACTTTGAAGGCGTTGAAAGCTGGGCGGAAAGTTCTGAAGCGAACCGGCGTCTTCTTTGTCAGCGTCGAAGCCATGCGACAGGTGCTCACCGAACCGCGCCTGACCCTCCTGCACACGATTCGCACGCGCCACCCTCGATCGATAGCGGAACTGTCCAAACTGGTTCGCAGAGATTTCAAGAATGTGCGCGCCGATGTGAAAGTTCTGGGCGACCTTGGATTGGTTGAGTCAAAAGGCGGGCCTCGTCTACGGGATGCCGTGTCCTTAACCGTTCCCTACCAGCGCATCCAATTCGAGATTGCCGTTTGAGGTCTACGACAAGGGAGTCTTTCAGCTTCATCTGCCTGCATGGCCGACAACAACGGATCGGAACCGGACGACGGCAGCGCCACCATCAGGCTGATTTCTGCGCGCAAAGCCACGAAGAACGAAGTGAAATCGTATCGGAGGGAATAACATGAAACGGGAGTACGATTTTTCCCATGCGGTTCGCGGGAAATTCTATCGCAAAGGCGCGGAACTGCGCTTGCCGATCTACCTCGACAGCGCAATGCGCAGGCGGTTGGAGTGCATTGCAAAGAGGAGAGGAAAACCGGTCGGAGATCTGGTAAATCAACTCCTCAAGAAAGATCTTGCAGTCTTGGAGACAAGGCGCCGTCTCCATGGCCGAGGCGCCGCATGAGCGGCTCGCAGTTCTATATTCGAGTCAATCGATCTCACTCGCTCTCGAACCGATCCTCAGCCACATTCTTGATCGCCGCTTAGCGGCAGTCCGTCTTACGTTTCCCCATCGAGACTATGGGGTCAAAGGAAAGGTTCCTACGAGGTGACACAGTGCGCATCTGCATGGCATACATCAGTCGGCGGCGCGGGAGGATCGAGCAATCAATCCCCACCCCGCTGTATTCTTCTCTTTCTCGAAGTGGCACGTCAAGCGGCGAGCACATGTGCCAGTCCTCTCTCTTTTAGCCCGATGTCGACTCATGGTAATTTGAGCGTAACCCTTAGAAGGATGTCGGCAAGTTTGGACTCATCGAAAGTTGCTTGATTTCCTGGCGGCCCTGCGGCTGGAGCAAGAGAGCCAGCATTCACAACTGTGATAGTGTGTTTCTGAATCAATTGCACATTGGGAACTGCTGCGCCTGGCAACCCAGTGGCTTGATCTGCCGGGAAAGCCGTAATCGAGCTCGTATTGAACAGAAGTTGAGGAAGTGTGGCCACGACGCCTTTTGTTTGCAACAGAACGACGGCGGTCGAGAAAGGCAGTGCCTGAACCGGGTTTTGGCTCGAAAGGAAATTGCTCACGAAGTAGGGAACATGCCGGTTTGTCAGCTCAAGATCCACTGCCGTATTGAGGGGCTTTCTGACAAGTTGATTCCACACATCGGGGAATTCGTGTCGGAGGCTATAAATTCGACTGACGCCGGTATTTTGCATAAAGGGGGGTACGTTGAGGACCTGTTCGAGGTGAAAACGCAGCTGGGAGTCTGTTTCAGCAGCATCCCGTCAGGGCGGTCAAAACGACTGTCCGGCTAGGCCGCAGCGAGCGAAGAGGCGATGTGACTTCAATTTTACGTTCCCCTGGAAGGCGAAGTTTCGGAGGAAGCTCAATGGGTTTGCGTTATGCGATCCACGATGATCTAGCACATAAAATCACACAACACTTTGATTTTTTATATATAAATCGTCACTACATTGTCTTGACACGCAACAATTATTGCGCTATCTTTCGCCCACAGAAAGGAAACATCATGTCAGCACGTACACTTCGTACTGAAAAGCTGGATCTTCGGGTGAGCCGCTCAACCAAACGGACGTTGGAAGCTGCCGCCGCTGTTTCTCATCGTTCAGTGAGCGCGTTTGTCCTTGAAAGTGCCCTGGCCCGTGCAGATGAAACGCTGGCAGATCGTCGTACATTCAGCTTGAGCAAAGCGAAATGGACTGAGTTCCTGACTGCATTGGATGCTCCGACTCGTCCTCTTCCTCGTATGCAGCGTCTGTTGACTGAGCCTGGCTTCTTTGACGCTGCACCTCTCCCTACGCCCACAGAAACGCGTTGACTCGAACGATCGAGAAGCTTCAGCGGATTCACGCTGTTGAAGCGTTCGACTGCGGAAACAAGGACCTGAATCGATTCCTGCAACAGTACGCGTTGCTCAATCAAAATAATGGGACATCACAAACCTACGTGGGTTTAGCTGAACAAACCGTTATAGGTTATTACTCCCTTGCGGTCGGGTCGGTTGAGTATGAACAGGCACCAGAACGAGTGATGAAAGGGCTCGCGCATCACGCTATTCCCATTATGCTGCTCGCACGACTCGCTGTAGACTCTCATTGGCAAAGCAAAGGGATCGGGGCGGCGTTATTGAAAGATGCCGTGCTCCGGACACTTCACGCTGCCGACATTGCAGGAATTCGTGCCTTCGTGGTTCACGCGAAAGATGATGCAGCCAAAAGATTCTATGAGCACTTCGATTTCCTGCCCTCACCAAGCGATCCCTTACATCTCTTCCTCCTTCTCAAAGATGTTCGAAAAGTAGCCTCCTAGCCCGCATTATTCATGAAGCTTCTGCGCAAGCGCGGATACGCGACTACGACGGGCAGTCTCGCCGTTCAGCTCTTCGACATACTGCATGAGTATGCCTCAGAGCTTCACATCTCCGAGCGCCCGTCTCGCTTCGCATCTGCACGCTTTCGCGACGAACCTTCATGAATAATGCGGGCTAGCCATTACCGTCTGTGTCTCCGCGATGATCACAAAGCCAATAGCCACCAAGGTCACCCAACAAAGACGCAGGCGAAGAACGGGCCGCAGGCGTCACAGTTCTCACCCGCCGCCCCGAGCTGCCAGGCAGCTCTTTCCCGAATCGGGTACGTTGAGGATTGTGACGAACCGAGAACGAAGTTGGGGGCCTGTTTCAGCAGCCTCCCGGGAGGACGGTCAAAACGACTGTCCAGCTAGGCCGCAGCGATCCGACCCAGCAGGCTGCTCAAACAGACTATCCAGCAAGGCCGCAGCCGAAGAACAGGCCGCAGGCGTACCCTCGGGGGTACGTTGAGGACCTGTTCGAAGTGAGAACGCAGCTGGGAGTCTGTTTCAGCAGACGAAGCTAAAAGAAGGCCATGCTGGCATACGTCACCGTCGAATTGTACTGGTCCGTGATCCCGCGGTCGTAGCGTAAGACCTGCCCGTTCTCCGCTTCGATCAACCGCAGCAAGGAATAGATAGGTGAGAAGCCGGAGATTCGGCGCTGGTCCTGCTCTTTCCTGATGTAGTTGGCAAACTCTTCCGGCTGTCGCTCCTCCACTGGCTTCAACATTTCCAGGTCGAACTGCATGCAGCGATGGAAGGAAAAGTCCGTCGGAGGCGCCTTGTCTCCATAACGCATACCCACATGCGCCAGATCTCCCGCTGCGATTACGCAGTAGGCCCTGCCCGATTGCGTGAGTACCTCACGAAGCTCAGACAAGAACTGGTCGACCGATTGGCGCACGATCAGATCCCCCAGGCTCGCTGCGGAAAAGGCGCTCAGAATCGGTACGATGGTGAAGGGCTTCTTACGCCCTACAATGTCCTGAAGGAACGGGAGCTGAAACTCCACGGCCTGCTCTGCTTGATGGCAGAGATCGTCTTCGAAGAAATCCGGGAGCTTGGCCTTGAGCTGGCTCAGGACCGACTGATCGGCGGACACGACCCCAAGAGGCGTTTCGAAATCCTTGTCCGTTACGGCAAACACATGGTCCAACCCGGCAGAGGCCGTGCCGATGATCACGTATAGGTCCGGCTGGTCCGAATCTTGAAGTTCTTTATAGGCCCAGGCATAGATCGGCCCTGCTTGCTTCAGATCATAGATCGGAGCCACGAGGCCTTTGATCTTTTTCCCCGCATGCTCTGATGGTTTGAAGTCTGGGCCTTCTTGGGACGTGAAGAACCCATCGATCTGTTTTTTCAGTTTCGCACTGTCTGCTTCATATCCCCGGCCCGCAAACGCGGCGCGGCGCAGGGGACTTTGGCGATAGGTCTCTCGTGCCAGCCGGCGAGCGTCCTCAGCTCGCTGACCTTCCAGAAATAGCTTCTCATTCAGATCGGAAACCAGCTGTTCTATCTTGCTGGACACGAGAAATTCACCGAATCGTTTGAGATACAGCGCTCCAATCTCAGCCAGCGAGTGCTCCCCGTCGAAATGCTGAATGATGAAAAAATAGTTGAGCGGCAGCACGAGCTTTTCTTTGCTCAGTCCAGTCGGGTCCCAGAGAACCATGTACTGCTCCTCACCCTCTTTGATCGGCGAGAATTGCAGGTTACGAAGAGCAGGTCGCTGGTTGGGATCGTTAGCGGTTGTCGTAGTCATGAGGCTATTACCAGTGATATCGCCTATGCTGATTCCTTAGCCCGCTTGCTCGCATGCAAAACCGTAAACCCGATAACTTCTTCGCCTGCATAGCGAACAATGACATCGTCATCGGTCATCTCGCTGTCCGTCGCATGGCTGGGCTTCTTATAGTTCACATACAATGTGTCGGCCTCCGTGTCGTACGTGAGCCAAACTGCATGCTGCGGCGCTCGATTGACGGCTGGAATCAACTTCAAGTACTCCTGAAAATCGGCTATGGCCATACTTGCCTCCTCTTTACCAACGACCGCACTCTTCGCGTGATAAATGCCGTGATGATAAACCTATCCTCGATACCTTCTCGATAGACAACCACAAGATGCTTACCCTCTTCCATCTCTTGGATAGCCAGATGCTCCCCATCTCCGCCAAGCAGGATACGCTCCGGTTGAAACACGGTCTCCAGCACTTCAGATCGTAACCCTGCGAGTTCTCAATGTTCTTCAGATGTGTGACCACCGTTCATCCCTGAGTCGGATGGGCACACCGTGCGTCCAGATCGACCATCGTCCTCCTCAGAATCCGATCATAGGGTAGCTGATACCCTGCGTAGTATCAATTGCCGAGCTGGTCCTCCTGGTCTATCTCGTCGATCAGGTCTATCCGGTTAGTTTCGTTCAAGCAAACACACGAGACAGACCAAATAGACCAAACAGACCCGACTGACTTACTCTTCTTCTTTTGGCTGCTTGCTGCTGGAACGTCGGCTCATGACCACCAATGTAAGGACGGTCAAACCCAAGAGCCAGAGGCTCGGCCGGCCATAAGAAGAATCGGTAAATTCGATGAGGTCGGTCAATCGCCCGATCAAGAGGGACATGCGGGCCATGACGGTATAGCCGAAGGCTGCGCCGAAGGCGATCATCAGGAACATGATGCCCGTGCGGGCCACGGCCTTGCCTGGGCCCGTATGCTCGACAGAGAAAAAGAAATAGAACAGCACCGAACTGACCCCGATCAGGATGATAATGATGTTCAGGCTGCTGGCCGGATTCAAGAGGTTCCAGGTAAAGGTGACGCCTTCTCCCGGTACCAACGTCAATAGCGGACGAACCGTATCCTCGATCTGTTTCAAGATAAAGGAGGAGATCGTTCGCGGAATAGCGAGTCCCGACCCCACTCCTACAATGAAGGCGAATGCGTAGCGCGAAATCCAGGCAGCTTTCGGGACATAGCGCGTGAGCATGAGCATCCCGATGGCAACCGGAACCAACAACGCCCATTCCCCGTTTTCGACGATCGGCTTCCAGATGAGCTGCACGATCACCGTGTCATAAGTCTTGACGATCGTATATCCGACTGATACACCGACGTAGAGATTTTCAGCCAGCTTGAAAAGCGGGTTGTCTTTATACAGAAATGTGAAGATGAAGAGGGTCAAACCCGTCGCCACCCACGCCCCGATGATCAATTCAATCGACATCGTTCGTTATGCCCCCGCCTGGCCCTGCTGTCTGGCTCTGTTGCGCGATGAGAAATAGAACAGGTTACACATGATGACCAGCACAATAATAGCGAGATGCGTAGCCGATTGGGCATCCATGCCGGCAATCGCTCTCCCCTTCTGATCCATCAAGGTTTCGTATTCCGCCGCGCCACGCAAGCCACCGATCAAACCGTTGATCTGCCCGCTCCGCAACAACGGATAGAGCCCCGGGGCCATAACGCCCGTGCAGCCGCCGCCGAGCTCGAACTTATATTTATCCTTACCGAAGACATACCAAGCTTCCACGCCAGGATTGCCGGCGCCCAAGCTGACGGCATAGTTCACATCGCGCAGGCTCGCGACACCTTGCAATACTGGTAAGCCTTTCGTGGGTTTGCCGTTGTAATCGACCGGGAATGCGCCATAGAGGTCCTGCCCCATGTTGATGATGACGGCGGTCCCGCCCGGGCTCCATCCGAGGAACACATAATCTTTCCCACTTTCCTTGCCCATCTCGCGGGCGACCTGCGTGACAACCTGGTCGGCCATACCGGTGCCGGAGACCCAGAGCGTCATCGCGATCACGCGGAGATTCTTCCTGAAGGCATGGCGCAGCAACGAAATCGATTGGGGATGTAGCTCGGGCTTAGACGCAGGATCGAAGTCCAGCGAGAGAAGGAAGACGGATCCCTCAGGGAGCGACTCGATGTGGTCGTACACCCCGCGGACCTCCTGCGAAATCTTGATCGGCAGTCCGACCGGGTAGAGCAGCGGCACGAGCGTGCAGAGACCGATCACTAGAAAGATGACCCGCCGGTCGATCTTTAGCATGCGTTCAGAGAAACTCATAACCACGACACCTCGTGAGGGGTGAGCGGTAAGCAGTTAGGGGGTAATCCGCGTCGGATTCGATCCCAATCTCTGCTTCATTAACACCTCACCCCTTACCCTTCACTCCTTACCTCCTCCAAGATACGACCGTTCCATGCCGAAGATGATCTTGATGGAGAGCGCGACCGTGCCGAGGCTGACGCCGATCAGAATCGCCCGCCGCACCGACGCATTCAGCACGTTTAAAATCCACTGAGACAGGTCGCCGCTGAGCGGGATCAGATATTCTCCGAGCGGGACACGGCCCATCATGACGATCACCGCCGCGATGAGGAGCACTGCCGCCTCACGGCTCCGCGCGCGGAACGACCGATAGGCTGCCGAGGCGATAAAGAACGCGAGAATGGCGAACATCGTCCCCTGGAGCGGGACCATCATAAAATTATAGATCCACCCGAAGGCCGTCATAGTGCCGCCGACAGCTTCCTTGCCGTTCGACCAGAAGCCTACCGCAATAGTACCCAGCATGCCGACATAGAGGACGAAACTATAGCCCCATCCCGCTTCTCTACGCCGGATCTTGGCGGCATGGACGTGGAACAGGCTGCTCACGCCCAACACTAGCGCGAACCCCCCGATGATCTGGAGCCACTTGGTGACGGAGGTCAACATCTGCTCCGAGGCCGGATGCGGCACATAGTATTGCGCCGCGAACACGATGCCTGTAATGAGGGTAATCAGAAGCGGGACCTGTCGTCGGAGGAAGATCATTTCACGTCCCTGAAAAAATCCAGAAATAGTTTCGGCCACTGCGCGTCGAATAGGACTCCGAGCGTGGCCAGTACGGTCCCGATCCCTAGGACGCAGAGGATCAGCGCCTTGCCGATGTCTTGTCCGCGCAGCGTGCCGACCTGAACCGGTTCTCTGGAGAGATAGGCGCTGGCAGCGTAGAGCTCCTCCCCGATCAAGGTGTAGTCGCAGGTGGTGACGAAGAACGGCAGCTGGTGATCGGAATCCGTCCCAGCGATTTGGATCGCGCCGGTGCTCGCGCCCGTTTCCGTCAACAGCAACGCCTCGGCAAAGTAATGCCCCATAAAGAAATTCGCGGCTGGTTTTTTGCGCAGCATGATGCCGTCCACCGCCGCGGTATAGCTGAACTGATCCGACGTAATGAAGAAATTCGAATCATCTTTATAGAGATCGGGCTTGCCGGCCTCCAGATAGGCCTGTTTCGTAATTTCCTGGCAGACGGCCATGGTAATCGGCTCGCGGTGAGGCACGAGCAAATCAGTCTCATAAGCCGCCGCGCGTTTGGCCACACGCCCGAGAATGACCGCCGCGGCAATGGTGGAAGGATCACTCATGTCATGGGCGCCGGTCATGTACAAGATCGGCTTGCCCAACTCCGTCGCGCGGCCGATGGCCTCATCCACCGCATCGAGGCCGGGTATGCGCCGAAGGAAAATCTCCCGTTTTCTGGCCGTGCCGATAGCGTAGAACACGATGCCGCCGAACAGGAGCGCCAGCAGGAGATTGTTCATCTGATTCCAATTGATCCAGTTCGGCTGCGGCATGGCCTGAGCCGGTGCGGCGATAGCACGATCGCCATTCAGCACGGTAGCCACGGTGATGCTGTAGAGACTCCCATTCTTCAGTTCGACCCCTCTCCCATTTTTCAGCGTAAACTGGTGCTGGTCTCCAGTCGCCGGCCTCGTCCACCAGGGCCACTTGGATTCCCGGACATAGCGCTGGTTTGCGGGGAACTCCGCCACGACTTTCATCGCGGCCGGATCTGCGACCGTCGTTCCTTCACTGAGTAAGATTTGATACTTGGCTGTGGCGTTATCGTAGGGAGCAGGCGACCACAGCACGGTCAGGCTGCCGCCTCCATCGCTCGCGGTATCGAACGCCCGAACATCTTGAGGTGGCGCGAGCGTTGTTTGAGCAAAAGCCGGCGAGATAGACAGAAAAAGAGCGACGGCGAGCAGTAGCATACCCCCGCATGCTGAGCGGGCATTCTCACATTTCACGTGTACCGTCTCACGTTTCACGCTTAGGAGCCTTCAATCAATTCAATGTTCGTCCGTGGGATGATGGCCTTCGACCCGTCTCCGAACCGGACTTCCATCACGCGCACATCACTCTCAGTTGGAATCTTCTGGAGATCGGCCGGCAAGCTTGCCACTTCTCCGATCTTACCGAACAAGGGGTCTCGAATGACGCGAACCTGGTCACCGATCCTGATCCCTTCCCGCTGCGGAGCCGTTGCTGCGCCGTGAAGGCCCACTGTACCTGCGCGATGTGGAATGATGATTTCCGGACGAATGACACCGGCACGAATTTGTGTGGCGCCTGAAATAGAAGCCGGTTGTCCTGCATGGGCGGAGAGCAGCGCGAATGTTTTGGCGGCCATGGGGATTGAGCCGAACCCTTCGGTGAGAATCAGAGTAAAGCCAACCTGTTCCGTCCCCGTGATGGCCACAC
>DATHTZ010000448.1:0-3774 GCA_035462675.1 Nitrospiraceae bacterium
GTCGAGAAATTCAACTTGATCGGAGAATAGTAGGTGACACCGATGCGGGTGCCTTTTTTGGGTTCGACGAGGACGCCGAACTGGCCGCCGACTCCCGCAGCTGTATCTGAGACATATAGCTGCCCGTCGCCGACGCCAGGCGGAAGCTGGTTATTGATATTCGAAGTGGCTCTGAAATAGGCCAGCATGACGTTGGGCCCACCTCCGACGGAAATATATTCGTTCACCTGGTAGCTCGCCACCGGGGCAAACGTGATCCCGACCAACGTCGCTTGCTTCACATAGTAGCGGCCAAGAAAACCCTGGTCATTCTTCAATCCAAGGCCGAAGTTCCCCACCATACCGAGCCCAACCTTGAAATCCTTGCCGAGGCTGTGCACATAGAAGGCGCTTGCGCCCGGCACCACGCCGATCGGATTGCCACCGCCATTCCCGCCAAGCGGGGTGTTGGTGCCGCTGAACCCGCCGCTCTGGAAGTACAAGGCCTGCAAGCCGCCTTGGAATTGATTGCCTTCGAGGCGACTCATGCCGGCGGGATTCTTGAACAGGGTGGAGGCATCCTGCGCGCGCGCCGCCCAGCCCGCCGACGCGAGAGCCACGTCCTCCGTTCCGAACTCCGTCAGGAACAGTCCGCCGGCCTCGGAGGCCTCCGTCAGCGCCAAACTCACGACGACCATCGCCATGGCCAAGGTCAATTTCCGCAACATATTTACCTCTTTTATCTCAGAGTGACCGCCGGTCTTATCTGTTCGGTATGTCTCGTTTGTTGGGTCTATCCTGTTTATGTGGTTGAACCAGACTCACCAGATAGACCAGATGAACCAAACAAACCAACACAAGGATTCAGGGGAGAATGGCACGGTGCAAGGGGAATCATTGTGGCTGAAACAGCCGCTATGACTCGCACTGTTCGAAATTTTCAGCGAGTGTATGAGAACGGGGCGTATTTTTCAATGAACATCGACCCGATAATCTATACACTATATCTCCAGCGCACCTTCCGGAATGTCCGGATGATCTTCCCTCAACGATCCGGCAGCCTAATCCCGATTGATGCTCCTCATGCCAGAAGAACCTCAGGATGCTCAAAAAGGCCAGATTTCTCACCCGCCCAACCCTGGCGACTGTTTCACCCTCGCACCCTGAGTCTGCCAAGACAGCCTCTTCGCCCATGGACGCGCCCTGTCCCAAGCAAGGCCGCAGCCGATGAAAGCCCCGGAGGCATAGCCTCTGGGGCGCACGGTGCGACGAATAAGGAGCACCACGCCTGTGCGCGCCGCCGAGTCGGTGAGGCGGCCGGGTCCCCGTTGAGGATTTCGATGAGGCGAGAACGACACTGGCGGACCTTTTCAGCATCCTGTTAGGCAATCCAATCACTTCTATTTGGCCGGTGGATAGTCTTTGAATGCCTTGGCGACTCCCTTGCTGACCATTTGAAAATTCTTCTCCAAGTCGTCCCCCACAGTTTCCCTGATCACGGCCCGCCACACCAACTTCTTTTTCGAGGACTCAGCCAGATTCACGACCAAGGTGGCTTCCTGAAACTCACGGGTTTCATTCACACCGAATAACAGGTGTACCAGCAGGTCTGGACGGTCTTCCAAGCCGACTTGCCGGATCCCTTTGGCTGCGAGCTGTTCGACGATCATCTCTTTCATCCGCATCCTCAAGGGCGAATTGTCAGACGGCTCGATCTTTTGCCCCCTGTCCGTCATCCCCGAAAAGGCAAACGTATGAAACGCAGAGAACTCGGCGGACCGTTCTATTTCTGTCTGCACCGTGATCTCATACGGCCTCGCGCAGCCTCCGGCAGTGAGCAGCCCCAGCGCCAGCCACGCGATCAGGAATCTGACGTTGATTTTCGTCTCCCTCCCTACGTCTCTATGAGCTCTCATGCGGAAAGACAGGCTTACCCCGCATCATTCAAGAACGTATCTGCTGCAATCGCCGATTCCTGACTCAAGCAAGACGAGCGAGATAATCCGATCACTTCATTTGGCCGGGGGATAGGATTTGAATGCCGTGGCGACTCCCTTATTGGCCGCTTTAAAATTCTCCTCCAGACTGTCCCCCAATACTGCCCTGATCACGGCCCGCCACACCAGGTGTTTTTTCGAGGACTCAGCCAAATCCACGATCAAGGTGCCTTCACGATCCTCACGGATAGTCACGCGACTACTATTGACGCGGTCCCACTCGCCCTCGTGATACTCATAGGTTTCTACGGGACGACCATAATAGCCGGGCCCCCACCCGTACCCGCGACCATAGAGGGGTGGCCCTGTGCTGGTGCTTTCGACACGTTGCTGACCCTTCACGCCAAAGAACAGGTGTACCAGCAGGTCGGGACGGTCTTCCAAGCCGACTTGCCGAATCCCTTTGGCGACGAGCTGTTCGTCGATCATCTCTTTGATCCGCCCCCTCAAGGGCGAACTGTCAGACGCCCCGATCTCTCGCCCTCTATCCGTTATCCCCGAAAAGGCAAAGGTGTGAAACGCAGAGAACTCGACGGACGGATCGAAGTCTGTGACCACCTTTGGCCCCGCTGCACAGCCTCCGGCAACGAGCAGCCCCAACGCCAGCCACAGGATCAGGAATCTGATATTCATCTTCTGTCTCCCTCCTATCTATGAAATCTTGCGCAGGCAAAACAGGCTTAGCGGGATGCTGCAACAGTCTGCCAGCCTGTCTTGTTCATTTGGTCTGTTCGGTTTGTCTGGTTTGTCTGGGTCAAGCAACAAAACAAACCAAATAGACCAGACCAACCAGACAAACCACCATAGTTTTTTCGCAGCCTGCTAGGAGCCTGTCCGATCCGATCACTTCTTTTTGGCCGGGGGATAGACTTCGAATGCCTTGGCGACTCCCTTATTGGCCAGTTCGAGATTCTCCTCCGGACTGCCTCGCAATATTGCCACGATCGTGGCCCGCCACACCAACTCATTTTTTGACGACTCAGCCAAATCCACGATCAAGGTACCTTCCTGATACTCAAAGGTGGTCACGCCACCACCATAATATCCGGCCCCTCCCCCGTAGCTGCCGCCATAGGGATAGCCGGGCCCCCACCCGTACCTGCCACCGTAGGGGCCCGCCGCCATGCCCGTGCCCTCGACACGTTGCTTGTCCTTCACGCCGACCCAAAAGTGGACCAGCAGGTCGGAACGGTCTTCAACACCGACTTGCCGGAGCCCCTTGGCGATGAGCTGCCGGCCGACTATCTCTTCGATCCGCTTCCGCATGAGCGAATTGTCCAACACTCCGCCCTGATCTCGGTCCGTCAGCCCCGTGAAGGCAAACGTGTGAAACGCGGAGAACTCGGCCGACGGATCGAAGTCTGTGATCACTTTTGGCCCCGTACAGCCTCCTACAGAGAGCAACCCCAGCGCCAGCGACGCGATCAGGAATCTGATGTTCATCTTTGCATCCCCTCCTACTATCTCTCTATGCGCTCTCGTGCAGACAAAATAAGGTCAGACCATATACTGAATTCCAACTTGAGTAAACCATTCCTATCAAGCTGCGGAAAAACTCAGTTTATACACGATGCGCCTTTGCAACCTTCCATATTGGCGTCGATTTCAACAAAGCGTCAGGATGCTCAAAAAGGCCAGACTCTACACCCGCCCAACCCCGGCGCGCCACGACGCGCCGTTCCGCGGGCAAGGCCGCAGCGAGCGAAGATCGGAGGCGTACCCTCTGGGGCGCACGGTGCGACAAATAAGGAGCACCACTCCTGTGCGCGCCGCCGAGTCGGTGAGGCGGCCGGGTCCT
>DATHTZ010000449.1:0-1810 GCA_035462675.1 Nitrospiraceae bacterium
GGAAGACCGCCCGTCGGGAAAGGAGAAGGACGATGGGCGTATATCGACGATCGGATACAGCAACGTATTGGATGTCACTCGTCATCGATGGGAAACGGATGCGACAGGTACCGGGATGCAGGATCGCACGGTGGCAGGGGAAATCTTCGCAGCCTGGCAAGTGCAGTTGGCCCGAGCCCGGTGGCTGGGCCTCCCCGCACCCACCCCGCAGCACACGGTCCAGGAACTCTTGACGGAGTACCGGGCGAAGGTGACGCCGCGAAAGTCTCCCGCCTCCCAACGACGGGATCACGTGGTCTTGGAGCGATTCAGGAAACGGTGGGGAACCTTGGGCTTGGACCAACTGCACAACAAAACCGTCGATGACTATCTCACGGAGCGACTGCACGACGTGACGTTAGCGACTGTTAGCAAGGAACTCGGGATCCTGAAATCGGCCGATGCGCGCGCGATGCGGTGGGATGGGTGTCGACCACGCCTTTCCGCGGCATCGCGCTCAATCAGGAGGGCGAGGAACGGGTGCGCTGGCTCACCGATAACGAAGAAGGGCGACTGGTGGCCACCGCCGCGCCCTGGCTGCGTGATCTCATCCTAGTGGGACTCGACACGGGGCTGCGCCGGAGCAATCTGGTGGGGCTGCAGTGGTCCTGGTTGCACGATCACGGCACCGTCCTAGTGGTACCACGCCAGCAGCTGGTGAAGACCAAGAAAGCGACGGTGATGATTCCGCTGACGAGCCGATCGGCCACGATCATTCAGCGACAGGGGCGACACGGGCCGCACGTGTTTACGCAACTGGAGGGACGCGCCTACTCACTCGAACAGGTGGGCATGGCGGTCATCCGCACGGCCAAACAGGCGCAGTTGCCGGGAGTGAGTTTGCATACCCTCCGGCATACCTTCATCAGCCGCCTGGTCCAGGCGGGGCGACCGCTCCCGGAAGTCGCCGCGCTGGCTGGCCACCGCGATATCAAGATGACGCTCCGCTATGCACACCTCGCACCCAGCCATCTCCGGGCGGGGATCCAGGCGTTGGAGCAACGGAATACCCGTGACTCTGCAGAACCCGGGTTATCCACAGAAAGGCGTGTCACGCCGGTGTCACAGGATTTTGCAGGAATCGCATAAGTGCTGGTGTCCCCAACGGGATTTGATGGGCTTTGCACTGCCTCAGCACTGGGAATACCTTTCAATGGGGTCGTTCAAGCTGCCTAATGAGGGCGTCGGTTAGGGCCAGGCTATCCAACAATCGTTGGCTCCCCTCCTCCGCTCTGAAATTCAAGGGGTTGCTCTGGCGGCTTCGAAACCTGACCTGCGGCTTACGAAATCCGGTGAATACTACCATAGACAACCTAACCCCACAAGAAACCACAGCACAGGATGCTCTCGACATGGGAGCAGATGGAATTGATTTGTCGTGTCTTGGTAGCAGCGTGGTAGCAAATGCAGGTGATGAAAGCAGAAAATGATGGATCGTCGCTTCCTCCACTGACAAGATGGGCTGCTCGATCGTGAACGTGCCATCTTCGGCGATGAGTTGATCCAGGTTGTAGGGATGAGCTGGGACGGTCGGGGCGCCTATCAGGAATGGTTGCGCCACAAAGACGATGAGACACCAGATCAATCAAATAGCGGATGAAGGCTCACATGACGAAGATTCTAGTCATAGACGATGATGCCCGCGACCGGAGCCTCCTAGCTGCCGTCCTAGAGGAAAGAGGATATGAAGTTACATGCTTATCCGGTTGACTCCGGAGAGGCAATTCGATGATCCTTGTCGCTATGGGGCGGCCGGGTTATCCAACGACCA
>DATHTZ010000450.1:0-7351 GCA_035462675.1 Nitrospiraceae bacterium
GCTGTCAAAATGTTAATCCATGTGTGTGGTATAGCAGAGTTCGGGCACCGAGTAAAATTTTGTTTTCTCGTTTTTTCTCCAAGAGTGAGCAAGGGCTGCGTCCGCTTGCATGGAAAGGAGTTGTTTGTTTCGAACCAGTGGAGGCCGCACGAACGCGATCACACCCTCTACAATCCCTCGATGCCCTTCGCGCCGATCAATTGCCTGACGAATAGCATTCGCTGACCTTTTGCCTCTTTGATTGAATTGACCGTACAAACCAGATGACAAAGAAACCAGAAAAACGAGCGACGAGTTGGTCACAATCTGAGCGCCTTCTTCACGTTCTCGATCGGGATTTCGCGCCATGTGCCCGACGGAAGATCTTCTAGTTTGAAGGGACCGTATTGAATACGCCTGAGCTTGGTCACTTCATGCCCAAATGCCTTGAACAGTCTTCGAATTTCACGGTTTTTCCCCTGGACCAACACCACTTCCAGATGCGATTCGCGTCCGGAACTTTTTTGAATCTTCACGCTGTGGCACTGGAGACACTCACCATCATCGATCACTCCGACTACGGCCTCTGTGGCTTGTGTCTCAGTAAATTCTCCCCGCACGGAGACTAGGTAGGTTCTCATGACTTTATGGGACGGATCGGTGAGATAGCTCGACAGTGCCGAATCGTTGGTAAGCAGGAGAAGACCGCTGGTCGCTTGATCGAGTCTCCCGACGGCATGCAGATATCCCAGGTCCGGCGACAACACATCGAAGATCGTCTTACGACCCTGTTCGTCACTGTATGTCGTGATGACCCCTTTGGGTTTATGAAAGAGGAAAAATCGTTTGACCGAGTCTTGAATCGGACGGTCGTCGATCGAGATGGAATCTTTTGGCCACAAAACCCACGTGGCCGGATCGCGTACGATTCGACCATTGATGCGAACACGCCCCGCACGGACCCATTCCTGGCTCGTGCCACGGGAGGCAATTCCAAACTTCGAGAGCAGTCGATCCACGGTTAGACGTTTGGGCGGAGAGGCTTTAGGTAGCATCCTGAACCCTATTCTATCCGGGAGGTTGATCGGTGGATCTTGCATGTACTTCTAAGACAAGAGCAGAACGCCCGCAGAATGCTCAAAAAGGTCGTCAGCAAGGCCGCAGCGAACTATCACTTTATAAGGGGTGGCTGGGATGATCCCAACTGCGCGCATCAAGCGACCCTCATCTTTCTAAATAATCCATCCAAGCTCGCTTGTTCACTCCTCAAGGGTAGTCTGGTTGATCCTCGATTGCGCGCGTCGAACGAGCACATTCTTATCGTGCGCGTTCCGCGAGCAGGAGGACGACCAGGCTGCCCGCTCCCCTTTTCAGCATCCTGTCAAAGGAGGCCGCGCTTCTGGAGGTAATCTTTGTCAATGACGGGAGCAGATTTGGCGGGAAGCTGTCCCCGTTCCTGCAGCAATCGTTCGACGTATTTCCCGATCAGGTCTGATTCGAGATTGACCTGATCGCCGACTTGCTTGAGGCCCAGGGTGGTGACCTTCGCCGTATGCGGAATGATCGAGACGGAGAAACCACGATCTGTCACCTGGTTGATCGTCAGGCTGATGCCATCAACGGTCACGGACCCTTTTACGGTACAGTGGCGCAAAATCTCCGGCGGGGCTTCGATCGTGAACAGGATGGCATTCCCATCCTGTTGGCGGCTGCGAACTGTGCCGATGCCGTCTACGTGACCGGCTACGAGATGCCCGCCGAGCCGTTCGTTGAGCTTCATCGCCCGTTCCAAATTCAGCGGTGCGCCGGCAGTAAACTGCCCGAGGGTGGTCACGGACAGTGTTTCTGGAGAGACCTCCACGGAGAAATTATGTTCGGTCTTGCCCACCACGGTCAGACAGGTGCCGTTGACGCTGATGCTGTCCCCGATCTTGAGGTCGCCCATCACTGCTGATGCCAGAATCGTCATCCTCGTTCCGGCGAGGGTCCTGTCGATCGAGATGATAGCGCCCAATTCTTCGATGATGCCTGTAAACATAGCAGGATATTGAAAAAGGCCCCCAGCTTCGTTCTCGCTTCTCGCCAAGCCTCAACGTACTTAAAGACAGTACGCCTCGGCTAGCCGCTCGCTGCGGCCTTGCCGGAGGACTTTTTGAATATCCTGGAGAAGCTCAAGCACGGAGCCTATTCCCCTTTCTGGCTGAACATTTGCCTAACCACATAGACAAACATCACGAGCAGAACAAGCACTCCGAGGCCGGCCAGCGTGCCAATGACGATATTCTCTGTCGCAATCGCGTTCATCATCTGCCCATTATATAGCATCGACATTACGTCCGTCTCATCGCCATCCAGAATACCACCGCCGCGACGAGTTGCAAACCAGCGATGATGGCAAAGGCGTTGGTATAGTTCAGGTGCGCGATCAGGACTCCCGCTAGGAGAGGCCCGCTTGCATGGCCGATATCTCCGATCGTCCCTTGCATGCCCATCCCCGCCCCGAGCGTCTTGAACTCGGAACTATCCGCGACCAACGCAGACGACGAGGAGGAGACGACGGCTTCGCCGAATCCGAAGCCCGCCGAGAGCAGCAATAACAACCAGAACATCGACACCTGTGGGATACAGACGAAGGTCACTGCACAGATGACGAGGCCGATGATGATAAGCGGCTGACGCCCGATGCTGTCAGACACCCGGCCCATAATCGGTTTAGAGACGAGCGACGTGAGAGCCTGGACCGTAAACAGCAGCCCGACTTCTCCCGGATTCAATCCCGCCGAGACACCATAGAGCGGGAGAAAGGCCATGAGAGCCCCGTTCGCAATCATCTTGGCTGCGTCGGTCGAGCTGGTCACGAGAACCTTGCGATTCTTGGCGACCACCTTGAAGCCCTTCCACATCTCCGCCATCAGTGGAGCCATTCCCTTCTCCTGAATGCGCGGCGGAGGCGGTGTGAGGTGCAGGCTAAAAAAGATGGCAATGGCGATGCATCCGAAAATGCCGGCCGTCACGAAGGCAGCCGAAAATCCCGACACATAGATTAGATAGCCGCCGATAAACGGCCCGAGCAACGCACCGGATTGCGTCGAGGCCGTGTAGGTGCCGAGCGCAGCGCCCCGCCGTTCTCGATAGAGATCTGCCACGGTCGCCAGCGCACTCGGCGCGAAGATGGCGGTGGCCAGCCCGTGGAAGAAACGCAGGGCGGTCAGGGCATCGAGATCTGTTACCCATGGGTAGAGAAACGGAGGAAGTCCAAACGCCACCACACCGATCTGAAGCAGGAACCGTCGACCGTATATGTCGGACAGCGCGCCGGACGGCAGCTTGAGAAACACCCCGGTCAGCGTGGAGACCGACACGATGAGCCCGATGCGTTCGGGACCGGCCCCCAGGGATTCTGCGAACAGCGCCAAGACCGGCATCCGGACCATGTTGTAGCTGATAAAGCAGAACACGCCGACGGTGCAGAGCAATGTAAAGCTGCGCGACGTCGTCATGGTGACATCGTCCTGGATGGGATCGCGACGCTGGGATGCGGAAGATTCTCCAACGCCTGCTTCACGAAGGCCACGTCTTCGTCCGGTAAGGCAGGCGGATCCATGGCTTCAAACAGCACACGGTCGGGATCCTGCCGCATGAGGAGACTCAATCGATTGACGGTCTCCACCCCTTTGCTCAGCTTCCTTTTGATGGTCTCCCCGATAAACGGGCGCAGCAAGGTGACCACTCCTGAGAGGATGCGGTTGTCTAATTTCAGATAGGAGACCATGGTACTGTCCATCGCGTCCATCCCGTCGACGCCTTTCACCTGATCCATCTTCAGAAACACGACCGCCTTGCCGGTGATATTCGGAAGCACCCGACTCTCGTGCGATCCTTCGAGATAGTAGATCCGAGCGGTACGGCTCTGGGAGACGAGCTGCACGATCCCCCCGGTTCCCTCGCCATCGTTGCCCCAGAAGCGGCCTGGGCCTCTCAGCTCCGATTTATACAAACCAAGATCCAGGCGATTGATCAAGGCCGCGGCCAGAGGCGGGCGATCCAGCAAATCGCGATACAGCGATTCTGACAAACCGGCTCGGATCGGGCCCACTTTGGTCGTGATTGTGTAGTGACCGATAATCTCTTGCAGCCGGCAGGCCCAGTCGGGATCGACCTTTTCAATCGAAAAAGTTACCCCTGCATGCAGGGATAGGACGGAGCACATCTCCGATTGAGCCTGGCTTGCGTGGATGGTCGTACCCAGCCAGATCACAACGAGCAAAGACAGAGCGCCGGCACTCCGCAGGCCCAACGATCTCAATACCATCACGGCTGCTTTCGAACCTGGATGACGAGATGGATCGGAAAGAGTTGCCGGGAGTCTTGTCGCAAGCGCGCCTGCCGCAGCAAGGTCTCAAGCGACGGCGTCACGGAACCCTCGAAGGAGACCTGCCCATTGGTGAGCACGACGAGCGGTTTGGAAGAATCGACGAGCTGTTCATTGAGGAAGAGGCTGTAGCGTTGGACTCGGTCGGCCCGAACTTGAATGCGATTCGGAGCCACGATGGAGGCGTCGAGTCTTGCATATTCCTGGCGCTTGATCAGGTCGTCTCGTTTGCTGATCAGATCTTCGGAGAACGCGGCAATGGCATCGGTTGCATCGATGCGCACCCATCCAAACGGTTGAAAGTGACTGGCCTCACGCACCACCGTCAGGCTCGTCGGCAAAGGATTGCGCCGTTGGGCATTGAGCCAGGCCACCAGCGCAGGTAATTCTTCTCTGGGGAAGTAGTGCCCACCCGCCATGGGATGTTCGCGATCATGTTCTCGATAGACAAAGGGATAGCCCAGTCTGGTCAACTCTTCTGTAATCGCGCGGCTGAGTTCCACCGGCATCACCTGATCCTTGGATCCATGAATGATATAGATCGGCGTAGAGCGGAGGTTGGCCAGGAACGGCATCAGCACGTGATCGAGGCCACTGGCCATGGGGGCAATGCCGGCGAACAGGGGCGCATCGTGCATGCCGATCACCCAGGCGCCGATCCCGCCATTGGACATGCCGGTGAGAAAAATCCGGTCAGGATCGATGTGGTAGCGCCGTTGCACAGAACGAATCGTCGCCAGCACCAACTCCTCCGCGTTTCTCGTAAACCAGGCGCCCATCGGAGTCGTGGGACAGGCCAAGACATAGTCCTCCCCCAATCGAGCCTGCCAGCGTTCCAGATACACATCACCGGTAAATCCCGCGCCATGCAGGCACACGACCAGTCCATAGCCCTTCGCTGCCTGATAGGTCAGGGGAACAGAGAGTGCTAAATCGTAGGCTTGCCCCTGCACATCGATTTCCTCCTCGGGAATGATTCCGGTCGGCTGCAGGGCATAGTCCCTCCCAGTTTGAATGATCCCTATTGTCTGGTCGATTGTGGCATTTGGATCGGAGAGAATTGACTTAAGAGTTCCGGCTGCTTCATCTGCATCCGTACTGTCCAGGTAGCGGAAGACCTGGGTCTTCATCTCAGCAGGGAGAGCTACAGCAGCCGCATCTATTTCACAATCAGCGAAACCCGCAAGAATCGCGACCAGGACGCTTAAGAGAAGCCCGCGTGTCACAGATCTCCTTCCACGACCAAATCTTTCCCAATGCGGCGGACCGTGACATGGCGTAATGGCAGTGCTTGAACCAGGCGCTTCGGGCTACGGTCGCCGATCACCGACTTGGCATCCTGCCCACCCATCAGAGTCGGCGCAAGATAGAGCACGACATGATTGACCAATCTTTCCCGTAACGCTGCGGCGTTGACTGTGCTGCCTCCCTCGATGAGCACAGAGGTGATCCCGCGCTTGCCCAGTATCGTCATCAGCGCCGGGAGCGAGACACGCCCCTTCTTCGTCGAAAGGGATAAAACCTCCACCCCTGCCCGTTCAAATGCACGACGGCGGGACCGGGACGCACGGCTGGTGATCACGATCAACGTCTTCGCTCGGTCCTGCCTAGCACAGACTGTCGCCGTCGGTGGGGTCCTGAGTCGGCTATCGAGCACGACACGCAACGGTTGTTGCGGGGCCAGCTTGGGTGGGCGATCGGAGAGTCGAGCCGTCAGCGTGGGATCATCGTGAAGGATGGTGCCGACCCCGACAATCACCGCATCCACCTGACTCCGGAGTCGATGCGCGTCCTGCCGCGCGTGCGGACCAGTAATCCATCGCGACTCCCCCTTCGCTGTCGCCACCTTTCCATCCAATGTCATCCCGGCTTTCAGGATCACATAGGGACGTCCGGTCCTCACCCAGTGGAGGTAGGGACGATTCAACTGCGCCGCTTCCTCTTGTGCAATGCCCCTCGTCACCGCGATCCCGGCTCGGCGTAAGGCAGCAATCCCCCGTCCTTTGACCGATGGATTGGGATCGACCATCGCCACGACTACCTGTCGCACACCGGATCGAATCACTGCTGGGGCGCAAGGGGGAGTTCGTTTAAAAAGGTGGCAACAGGGTTCGAGCGTGACGTACAGCGTCGCGCCGTTCGCGCGTGGCCCCGCCTGGTTGAGCGCCAAAATTTCTGCGTGAGGGTTCCCTGGACCTTGGTGATACCCACGGCCCACGATGCGACCGTTCTTCACCACCAGGGCGCCGACCATGGGATTGGGGCTGGTCTTGCCCCGGCCCTTCGCCGCAAGACGAAGTGCCAGGGTCATGAAGTGGCGATGCGGTGTAGCAGCAGTCACCGTGTCTTGCGCGTGACGCGCGATCGGCTGCGAGGCCGCTGAGCCGACTTCGTCTTCGTGGTCTTCATTGCAGATTTTTTTGCCTTCGCGCCTGCCCCTGACACCTTGCGCGTAGAAAGGGAACTGCCCGATCCGGCTTCGGCCAAGGCCCCATGGGCTGCCGCAAGCCGCGCAATGGGGACACGATAGGGCGAACAGCTCACGTAGTCCAATCCCAGTTCATGACAAAACTCAACGGAACTGGGATCGCCGCCATGCTCACCGCAAATGCCAAGCTTAATCCCAGGACGGGTCTTCCGACCGCCCACGATGGCCTGTTTCATCAAGGCCCCCACCCCTTCTCGATCAAGCACTGCGAAGGGATCGGATTCAAGAATGTTCGCGGTTCGATAAAAATCGATGAACTTCGCCGCATCGTCGCGGGAGAAACCGAATGTGGTTTGGGTGAGGTCGTTCGTCCCGAATGAAAAGAACTCCGCTTCTGTCGCAATGCGATCGGCCGTTACGGCGGCGCGCGGCAGTTCGATCATCGTGCCCACGAGATAGGAAAGTTTCACGTTGTACCGCTTCATCGTCTCCTGCGCCGCTTCGCGGACCAAATCTTTCTGCGCTTTCATTTCCGAGACCATCCCCACCAGCGGGATCATGATCTCCGGAAC
>DATHTZ010000451.1:0-7607 GCA_035462675.1 Nitrospiraceae bacterium
GGACGCTAACCTTCCGCAATTCCCTGCCGATGCGAAAGGACTGGCCACCCGCGTCGCGTCAGGGAAAATCATGGAAGCCATCAGCCAAAAACTCCCCGGCCTGATCGGCGGCTCGGCCGACTTGAATCCGTCCACGTATACGGAACTGAGTGAGGCAGGCAACTTTGAATCCCCCGCCACTGCGGTCGGTGATCTACAAGGGTCGGCCCGCGGCGGCTGGAGTTATGCCGGCCGCAATATGCAATTTGGGGTTCGCGAGCATGCAATGGGGGCGATCTTGAACGGCCTGGCTACGCATGGAGGCACCATCCCGTTCGGCGCGACCTTTCTGACGTTCTCCGATTACATGCGCCCACCGATTTGACTCGCCGCATTGATGGGCATCCAGGTGGTATATGTGTTTACGCATGACAGCCTTGCACTGGGTGAGGATGGCCCGACCCATCAAGCCGTGGGGCAGGTCGCCAGTCTGCGGGCGATTCCGCAGCTGATGGTCATCCGGCCGGGCGACGCCAACGAGACGGCAGTGGCATGGCGGGTGGCGATCGAAACGCGGGACAGGCCGGTGGCCTTGATCCTGACGCGGCAACATGTGCCGACGCTCAACCGGTCTGAATTTGCATCGGAGGAAGGTCTCCGCCGCGGGGCCTATATCCTGGCCGATGGGCCGCAAGGCACCCCGCACGTGATTTTAATCGCCAGCGGATCAGAAGTCGGCCTTATCGTAGCGGCGCGACGCGCGTTGCAGGAGCAACATATCGCGGTGCGCCTCGTGTCGATGCCAAGTTGGGAATTGTTTGAGGCTCAATCTCGCGAGTATCGCGACTCGGTCTTACTCCCGTCGGTCCATGCACGGCTCGCAGTTGAGGCGGGAGTATCGCAGGGGTGGCACCGGTACGTAGGGGACCACGGGAGCGTGATCGGGGTGGACCGGTTTGGTGCGTCGGCTCCCGGGCCGGTGGTCATGCACGAATATGGTTTCACTGTGGAAAACGTATGCAAGCAAGCATTGGTCTTACTCGAAAGAAGGCAGCTTAATTCTTGAGGATATTGCCACGAGCACCCATATCCATTGAGGTTGCCGCCGTCTGCGGATGGGTGTTGAAGCGCCACCTGGTTGGGATGTTGCGGGTGGCGGGCTAGGACGTGATCGACTCGGAGACCGTCACCCCAAGCAATACAAGACGAAGCATTCACAAGAGATCATACCAATGGCTCAAGTCTTCAAAGTCGGAGATCATGTGAGCTGGAACTCGGAAGCAGGCCGTGTCCAGGGAACGATCAAGAAGAAGGTCACCTCCGCCATTAAGTTTAAGACCTATACGGTCCACGCCTCGAAGGTGGAGCCGCAATACTTGATCAAGAGCGACAAGACCGACCACATGGCCATGCACAAAGGTACGGCACTCGCCAAGATCAGCCCACGCACACGCTCACCCCGGAAGGGGTCGAACACAAAGAACATGAAGCGTGAAGAATTATGATGAAAAGAGCTTTTGAGGGACAAAAGAGAGTGCGGAAGGTAGACCCACCGCCCGTCTTGATTCGTGCAATCCGCACCAAGGACATCAGAAGTGCAACACGCCGTCAGGTTCATATTTTTTCACGACTTTCGCTAATGTCTGTGGTCTCACGATCATAACCGGTTGCAGTGTGCCCAAACGAAGTCGCAACGTAAGCATTTCGGATCACAGCTGATCAATGCCTCTTGACGATCATTGTCCTGTTGGTTAGCGCTAGGTCGGACGGTCAACCTGACGACTCACCGATGGATCGCTCATCGGACTCCACAAGGAGAGATGGATGGAGCAGGAGTTGTTGGGCTTTCCACTCTGGCTGCGGATCAACCATTTCGTCAATCTGTTCTGCATCTTTGTCTTGATGCGGAGCGGTGTACAGATCCTTGCGGACCACCCGAAACTCTACTGGAACGATGCCACCACGCCCGAAAGCGAATGGCTCAAATTCGGCAAGAAAGTGATGCCGACGGACCGCCTCTGGACCTCAATGGATGAGGCAGAACACATCAACTCCATCGTGGCACTGCCCGGGGGACACCATAACCTGGGAGCCTCAAGGAATTGGCATTTTCTGATTGTGCCGGTATGGGTGCTGAACGGCCTCAGCTATGTGACCTTGCTGGGGGTTACCGGCGAATGGCGGCGGCTCATTCCCACCAGCTGGACTGTGCTTCCCCAAGCCTGGGAGAGCCTCCTGACATATGCGAGGTTTCACATCCCGCCGGATAGCGCGTTTCACCCGTATGATCCGTTGCAGCAACTCACTTATGCCGGGGTGGTCTTTCTCGTCGCTCCGTTGATGATCCTGACCGGACTCTGTATGTCACCGGCGCTCATCGCCCGCTTCCCTTGGTATCCAAGACTCTTCGGCGGGCGACAAGCCGCGCGCAGTCTCCATTTTATCGGATTGATGACCTTGGTCGCCTACACGCTGGTGCATCTCACGTTGGTGGTCGTCGTGCACTTCCCCGAGGACATCGGCGACATGGTGCTGGGCTCCGCCACCCCGAATGTGGCGCTCGCGCTTTGGATTGCCTCGGTCGCATTGATCGGTGTCGTGCTCTTTCATCTCTGGGCCACGGTGTATACGCTCCGCTATCAACGCCGGTTTCAACTCACCGCCACCGCTATCGTCGAACCACTCCTGCGGGTGTTGTTCGGACACTTGCGGTCGCGGCAGCAGTACACCAAAGCAGAGATTTCGCCGTATTTTCGGGTCAATGGATATCCGCCCGAATCCGAGATCTATACGAAACAGGCTGAGGCACAGTTTATCGAGTGGCGCATGGCCATCAGTGGACTGGTGGAGAGACCGTTGGCACTGTCCCTGGCGGACCTTCGTGCGCTTCCGAAACAGGAGCAAATCACCAAACATAATTGTATTCAGGGGTGGTCCGCCGTAGCGGAATGGGGAGGGGTCAGGATGAGCACCATCCTGGACCTGTGTAAGCCCCTGCCACAGGCACGATACGTCGTCTTCCATGCCTTTCCTCAAGCAGAGTATGCCCCGCTCGCATATTACGAAATCCTCACGCTCGAAGACGTCCGTGACCCGCAAACCCTTCTGGCGTATGAGATGAACTGGATTCCGCTGCCGGTTCCGCACGGGGCTCCCTGTCGCCTGCGCATCGAAACGAAAACCGGGTACAAGATGGTGAAGTATCTGCGCGCCATTGAGCTGGTCGACACCTTTACCACGATCGGGGAAGGGCATGGAGGGTTCAGAGAAGATCATCAGTATTATGACAAGGTGGCGGCGATCTGATGCCGTGTGTGGCGAGCAGATCACGAGCGAGGAATCACGGGAGTGCCGGTCTCCTTCAATTAGGGGAACGCACCCACTGCCGCTCGTTCAGCCAGAGGCGATTGTCGAAGCACAGCTGAGCCTGCAATCAAGAGGAATCTGGAGACTAGAATCAGACTCATCGAGGGATGGGCGATGGAACCGGCACAACTGGAACGCAAGGAGACACGAAGATGAAGGCCAATCCTTTGAAGATATTGGGAACACTCGGTCAATCCCTCTGGTTGGACTACATCCGACGCGATTTGATCACCAGCGGGCAGCTCCGACGTCTGATTGAGGAAGACGGCCTGCAGGGGATGACCTCGAATCCCACCATCTTTGAGAAGGCGATTGTCGACAGTCATGAGTATGACGAGGACATTCGAGCCATGGCGCTTGAAGGAAAAGGGGTGAACGCGATCTATGAAGCGCTCAGCCAGCAAGACGTGCAGAACGCCGCTGACGAGTTCCGGTCGGTGTATGACAAGACTGCCGGCAATGATGGCTATGTCAGCCTGGAGGTCAACCCCCACCTTGCCCATGACACGAACCGCACGGTTGAGGAAGCACACAGATTGTGGAAGGCGCTGGCCCGGCCCAACGTCTTGATCAAGGTCCCGGCTACGAGCGAGGGGCTGTTGGCCATTCAGGAACTCATCAGCGAAGGCATCAACGTCAACGTGACCCTGCTCTTTGGATTGCCGCGATATCGCCATGTGGCGGAGGCGTACCTCGCCGGTCTCGCCGCACGGACAGCGCGTGGAAAACCCGTGAATCATGTGGCGTCGGTGGCCAGTTTCTTTGTGAGCCGTATCGACGGACTGGTGGATCCGTTGCTGGAGAACGTCATCGCGCAAGGCGGCAAAGCGGCAGACCTCGCGAAAACGGTGCGCGGGCAGGTGGCGATTGCCAGCGCGAAAATGGCCTATCAAATCTACAAAGAGATTTTCGGGAGCGGCAGGTTTAAGGAGCTGGCCGTTCAGGGGGCGCGTGTTCAGCGTCTGCTCTGGGCTAGTACCAGCACCAAGAACCCGAACGAGAGCGACGTGAAATACATGGAGGCCCTGATTGGACCGGACACGGTCACCACGGCACCCCTCGCAACCCTCGATGCCTACCGTGACCACGGCGATCCGAAAGCCCGCCTCGAACACGATGTCGAGGAAGCCCGATTGGTTTTAGAGCGATTATCGGAACTGGGCATCAGTCTCGACCATGTGACGCACCAACTGGAGGACGACGGCGTTGAGAAATTCAACAAGCCCTTCGATAAACTGTTACAGACCTTGGCGAACACGTCGTCGCGCATGTGAGGCGGAAATCGTGAACGTGAATCCTCGCGCAGGGCAAGCCGCGAACCCCTTCGAGGCTGGTGAACGTACCCAATCTCATCACGGCCTATTATACGGGAAACGCCTGACCATTCAGTGTCAGAACAACGAGTGGCCTTCGGCAATCCAGGACATCGTGGTTCAGCATTTCACACGCCTTTCAATGAATGGCATATCCTCGCCATCAGTCAGGGCATTGGCCTGTACCGCGAGTATCCAAGGATCCCGTTCGAGCCAACACTGAAGGAAAATCTATGAGCTCTCACTCCCGTGTCACCCACCCGATATACCGCCTGCTACTCACGGAAATTGAGGGATTCGATGCGCTGGCTGAGTTGGCCCTGGATCTACGCTGGTCGTGGAATCATGCGACCGACGAAGTGTGGCGGCAGCTTGACCCCGAACTCTGGGCGATCACGCATAACCCCTGGGTGGTCCTACAGACGGTCTCGCGTGACCAAGTCGAGCGCGTATTGGCCAATCCCGTTTTTCGCAAACACGTTGACGATCTGGTACAGACGAGGCGGCACGCGGTAGAGGCGCCCGCGTGGTTTCAGCACACCTACCCGCAAACTCCGCTAACTTGCGCCGCGTATTTCAGCATGGAATTTATGTTGAGCGAAGCGCTGCCCATCTACTCGGGCGGGCTGGGGAATGTGGCTGGCGATCAGCTCAAGGCTACCAGCGATCTGGGCGTGCCCGTGGTCGGCGTGGGATTGCTGTACCAGCAAGGCTATTTTCGCCAAGTGATCGACAAGGACGGTGCGCAAGAGGCCCTCTTCCCATATAACGATCCCGGACAGTTGCCGATCTCGCCGGTACGCCAAGCGAAAGGCGAGTGGTTACGGTTGGAAATCGCCTTACCGGGCTACTCGGTCTGGCTGCGCGCCTGGCAGGTCCAGGTCGGCCGAGTGAAGCTGTACCTGCTGGACAGCAATGACGCAGCAAATTTTCCCGCGCATCGAGGCATTACCAGTGAACTGTATGGCGGCGGGCCGGAGCTGCGTCTCAAGCAAGAATTGCTGCTGGGGATCGGCGGATGGCGCCTGCTTGGTGCGCTGGGCATTCAGCCAGAAGTCTGTCATCTGAATGAAGGGCATGCGGCTTTTGCTGTGTTGGAACGCGCCCGCAGTTTCATGCAAGAAACCGCGCAGCCCTTCGACGTCGCGCTGGCCGTGACGCGAGCAGGGAATCTCTTCACCACCCACACAGCAGTGGCCGCCGGCTTTGACCGGTTCGCTCCGGCCCTCATCAAGCAATACCTCGAGGGGTATGCCGAGCAGACACTCGGCATCTCACTCCACGATGTGCTGGCCCTGGGCCGCCAGAACCCGAACGACTCGTCGGAACCGTTCAATATGGCCTATCTAGCTATACGGGGGAGCGGGGCGGCCAATGGCGTGAGCCGTTTGCATGGCCAGGTGAGCCGACGCCTTTTTCAGCCACTCTTTCCCCGTTGGCCGGAGAGCGACATCCCGGTCAGACATGTGACCAATGGAGTCCACATGCCGACCTGGGACTCGGCCCCGGCCGATGATCTGTGGACGCAAGCCTGTGGAAAAGACCGCTGGCTGTGGACGACCGAGCCCCTGGAGCAGAACATTCGTCGTATCTCCGACGCGAGCCTTTGGCAATTTCGCATCGACGCCAGCCAGTCTCTTGTTGAATACGCACGGGCGAGATTGTCCAGGCAACTGGCTGCCTCCGGCGCGTCGCCCGAGGCGGTGGCCGGGGCGAAACATCTCTTTGATCCCCACGTCTTGACACTGGGCTTTGCGCGGCGCTTCGCGACCTACAAAAGGCCGAACCTGCTCCTGCACAATCCGGCGCGGTTGCTGCGCCTCTTGGCTCATCCTGAGCGCCCGGTGCAACTCATCATCGCGGGCAAGGCCCATCCGGAGGATCGAGCGGGGCAGGCTTTGATTCATGAATGGATCCAGTTCATGCGCCAGCCAGAGACCCGACCCAACATCGTCTTCCTGAGCGACTATGACACCCTGCTGGCCGAGCATCTGGTGCAGGGAGTGGACGTCTGGATCAACACACCACGACGACCTTGGGAGGCTAGCGGCACCAGCGGCATGAAGGTGCTCGTCAACGGCGGCCTCAATCTCTCGGAATTGGATGGCTGGTGGGCAGAAGCTTACACGCCTGACGTGGGGTGGGCGTTGGGGGACGGCCAGGAACATGGTGATGATCCTGTGTGGGATGCGATCGAAGCCGATGCGCTCTATGACCTGCTCGAGCGCGAAGTGATCCCGGAGTTTTATGCTCGAGACGAGCACGGCATTCCCACCGCATGGGTCAAGCGGATACGGGAGAGCATGGCACAATTGACACCGCGGTTTTCTGCCAACCGCACGGTGCGCGAATACGCCGAGCAACACTATCTCCCGGCTGCAGCCGCCTATCGTGAGCGCGCTGCCAATAAAGGCGCAGTGGGCAGGAACATTGTCAATTGGGAACATACTCTGAAAGAGAAATGGGTCACGTTACGCTTTGGCGACATGAGGGTACAGACAAATGCGGCTCAGCATATCTTTGAGGCAGAGGTGTATCTCAATGACTTCGACCCGAAGGCCGTGCGAGTCGAGCTGTATGCTGATGGGCTCAATGGCAGCGATCCGATCCGACTGGAGATGACGCGCATTCGGCCATTGGCCTGCGAATCGCGTGGGGGGATTTATCGTGCATCGGTCTCGGCGGCCCGGTTCGCAACGGACTATACGGCGCGCATCATTCCGCACTGCTCCGGCGTGGCAGTGCCTCTGGAAGTCAATCCCATTCTCTGGCAGCGGTGACGCAACCTCGAACCGGAGTAGGACGAAGAAGACAGCTTATGAATGACTCAAAAAGACCAAAAGAATGGAACAGCCAATGGGCTTGAGGCATTCCGTATCAGATCAGGTTGCGCGCTGCATGAGTATGTGAGAGCGGTATGCGAGCGTACTGATGTTCGAGTGGGTCTAC
>DATHTZ010000452.1:0-4704 GCA_035462675.1 Nitrospiraceae bacterium
CCGAATGGAGGGGAGCATGAGTGTCACCGTGGAACAAGAAACAGAAGATATCGCTCTCGCAGAGACCGAGTCGGCGATTGAAGGCAACGGGGTGACGGACGATACGGCGACAGCTGCCGCCACCGAGGTGGTGAACAGCCAGGCAGCAGCCATTGACGCGCGGGAACTCAAGGCCATTCTCGAAGCGGTCTTGTTCGTGTCGCCAGAACCGGTACCGGTTGCTCGGCTGATGTCTATTGTGGGGACGGTCTCAAAGACCGAAGTGGTTCAGGCCCTGGAAGTGCTCACACACGATTTAGATCAGGAAGGGCGCGGCATTCAGCTGGTGCAGGTAGCAGGCGGGTATCGGTTGGTGACGAAGCAGGAGTATGGGCCCTGGCTGAAGCGGATGGATAAAGCCAAGGCCGCCCAGAAGCTTTCTCGCTCCGCGCTCGAATCCCTCGCCATCATCGCCTATAAACAGCCGCTTGTGCGGGCTGAGATCGAGGAGATTCGTGGCGTCGAAACGTCCGGTGTCCTGCGCACGTTGTGTGAGCGCAAGCTGGTGCGGATCGTAGGGCGAAAAGACGTGCCTGGCCGGCCGATCATGTATGGAACGACCAAATTCTTCCTCGAACATTTCGGGCTACAAGATTTAAGCCAGCTCCCGCCGTTGCGTGAATTCAAAGAACTCGGCGAGTCCGAGCAAGCCCTCCTGCCGATCGAAGAAGAATCACTGGAGGTGGTGCAAGCTTCCGAGACGCCCTCTTCAGAAGAATTCTCCCTTACGAGTGATCTTGCAGAAGGTGAGGCCGTGCTGGCCTTCGAGCCAGAGAGCAACGGGGAGTTGCACCACGAACCGGTCGAACAGTCCTAACAGGCTGCTGAAAAAGGCCCCCAACTTCGTTCTCGGTTCGTCACAATCCTCAACGTACCCCTGAGGGTACGCCTCCGGTTCTGACTCGCCTGCGGCCTCGTTGGATGGCCTTATTGAGCATCCTGCGGGACCGGTTTCCAGTTTTTTATACGTGCAAGCGATTAAGGTCTCACGTGACAACGTAGCAGTTTGAGAGGTTACTTCTTCGGACGGCGGGACGCTGACAGCGTGGTGGCTTTCTTTAGATTCTTGAAGAAGTCGCCTCGTTTCGGGATTGGGATTTCCGCACCATTTTTTGTTTTCTGTTTCTTCTTCATGTTCTGATTTTACTCCATTATGGGCAACCCTAGCGACTACCGTATTAAGCTTAATGGGGCGAGAAGTCACCTGAGAAACCTGGAGATTGAAATCCATAAATGGCTTCGTGAAGACCATTACAATCTCATTCCAGAGCATGACCCTAATGGTGGACCTAATGATTGGCAGATCAGAATGTATGCCGACCTCAGTCCTCCGCATTGGTCTGCGGCTATTGGGGATGTCTTGCATAATCTCCGTGGAGCCTTGGATCATCTGGTATTTGCTCTTGCCTCGACGTTTAGCCTGCATCCGCTCACAAAGGAAATCACGGAGAAGTCTGAGTTCCCCATCTATGGGGACATACGGGGCGAGGGCGTGGCGGCGGTCGAGGCTAGATATTGTGGAGACATGACGAGAAAGCTTGTTGGTGTCCCGCCAGCAGCGAAGACACTCATTAAGAGTTTGCAGCCGTATCACGCTGGACACGCCTATGTGACAAACCCTCTCTGGATACTTCACGAACTGAGCAACATCGATAAGCACCGCCTGCTGTTGATATGCTCTCTCAGTACCAGGTCGGTTATTTTAAATTCTATGGATTTCACCAAGTTTCAGCTCACTGGCGGTAATGCAATCTACAACGCTCGACTCAAACCTGATGCAGTAGTAGCGCGATTCAGCGGCACAGGCGATCCCATGGACGTGCAGTTCGATCCTGTGCTTGAGGTAATCTTTGACAGTGTCCCCACCGTTGATGGAGAAGGCCTAATTAAAACCGTTCAAGAATTGTTCGACTATGTCAATTTCGAGATTATCCCGCCACTCTCTGAGTTCTTGGAATTTCATTAAAGGCCAATAATTATACAGTTAAGGGATAGTTGCGATTCGCTAAACCTCTACTAGGGAGTGGCCAAGTTGTTTCTTTACTGCGTGCATCGAGCGATCGTCCTTCATCTAATGATCCCTCCAAGCTCGCTTGTGTTCTCTTCAGGGGATGGAGGCTGATTGATCTTCCACTGCGCGCGTCGGACGAGCACATTCTTATCGTGCGCGTTCCGCGAGCATAGAAGATCTCAGGCTCCATCCCCGTTCCCCCGTTGACTCTCTTTCCGCCGCTTTGTTAGACTCAAAAATCTTATTCCAAGTCATTGAAAGTCCCCTTGTTTCCTCTAACTGGGCGGCTTTAGCAACAGGATGTACCACCACATGATCAAAGCTTGGCTGCTCGACGAGATGTTTCGGTGTGATCGAACGCATGTGACCATCGAAGGCATCCAGGGTGAGGGTGAATGGGGTGCCGGCGACTCGATTGCCGCTGAAGAAGAACTTCCACCACCGCCGATCAACGTGGCCGCGAAGTCTGGGAATGGCCGAGCCACCATCACGTGGGATCCTGTTCCCGATGCCATGTACTACAATCTCTACTTCCAAACCACCAAGGGCGTGATGATCAAGTTCTCCGACCTTACGCGCCCGATTGCCGGGGATGACGATTTTAAAGCCGTCATCGGGGTGAAAAAGGATAAAGGTACCTGTGTGGAAGGGGTTCAGAGTCCCTTTGTCCATGACGATCTGGCCAACGGGACCTGCTACCACTACGTCGTGACCGTGGTCACACAAAAGGGAGAGAGTCTCGAGTCGCAAGAGGTCATGGCGATTCCCTCGCCCTATCTGTTGGCCATGTGTATCGGCCGGGAAGGGGTGGACGACGGGGAGTTCAGTTCGCCCACTGGGATCACGCTCGACAAGGACGGCAATATCTACATCGCCGACACCGATAACCATTCGATTCAAAAGCTCGACAAGTCCGGGAAGTTTGTCGCGCGATGGGGCGGCGATCCCTCTTCGCAGGAAGGGAGCTTCTACTATCCGCGTGGATTGGCAGTCGGGCCGAACGATGTGCTTTACATTGCGGACAGCGGCAATAACCGCATTCAGAAATTCGATCTCAACGGCAATGCGATGCAGGCTTGGGGTAAGTTCGGATTTGCCTGGCGCGGGGCCGATCTGGGCAAGTTCGATGTGCCCTGGGGACTGGCGACGGACGCGGAGGGGAATCTGTACGTGTCCGACACGAGCAACGCGCGCATTCAGAAGTTCACCTCTGACGGGCAGGCCCTGCTCAAGTGGGGCCGCGACGGGAGCTTCGATGGCGCCTTCTTTTTCCCCCGCGGCGTGGCCGTCGATTTCGTCGGCAATATCTTCGTCGCCGATGAAAGCAATAATCGTATTCAAAAGTTCGATGCCCGTGGGAGCTTCCTTGCCAAGTGGGGGCGAGAGGGAGCTGGTCCCGGTCAATTCAAGTCTCCCTGGGGGATCGCTTGCGATGCGCTCGGCAACGTCTATGTCGTCGATACCGGGAACCACCGCATTCAAAAGTTCGACGGCAACGGGACGTTCCTCTGTGCCTGGGGAAACCGCGGAAAGACGGAAGGGCAACTCAATTTTCCCTACGGGATCGCGGTCGACAAAGAGGGCTCGGTTTATGTGGTCGACAGCGGCAATGGCCGCATCCTGAAGTATGTTCCGACGGACGAAGAGCTCAATCGCGGGAAGGATGAGACGTCAACTAGTCAGGTGCCGAGCGAGACTCCGGCGCCCCGCAGCGTAGCGGCCAAGGCCGGGGATACAGAAGCCTTCCTGAGTTGGATGGAGGTTCCTGGCGCCCAGTCCTATAACCTGTATTTCAACACCGTCCCGAAGCTCACGACCCAGATGGCGACAAAAATCGAAGGTGTGACGAATCCCTTTACGCATACCGGTCTCTCGAACGACACCCCCTACCACTATGCCGTGACCGCAGTATTCGAGACCGGCGTCGAAAGCGAGTTGTCGAAGGAAGTGACGGTCACGCCGGTGCTCATCGATATCACGGCGTCGCAAAATCCATACGCCGTGATCAATCATGGCGCCTTCATGACGAACACGCCGGAAGTCATCGTCACGATTTCCGCAAACGATGTCGATACCGGAGTCTCAGCCTACTTTGTCTCCGAGGCGCCGATGACTCCCACGTCGGGGACACCGGGATGGGTGGATGTGACGCCGGCCACCAAGTTCGGTGCGACGATCCCGTTTATTTTGTCGCCGGGAGACGGGCAGAAATCAATCTACGTGTGGTTCAAGGATGTGGGGGGAAACGTCTCTACCCCTGCGAGCGCAACGGTTCTGGTCAACACGTCGGGGTATCTCTGCGTGTCCGAGTGGGGACGTACGGGCCGCGGCGCATCGTTGCTGCATGGCGGCGAGTTCATGGCCCCGATCTACGGACTGTGCGTTGATCAGCAGGGATCGCTGTTCGTGGTCGACAACGGCAACAACCGGGTTCAGAAATTCGACAATACCGGCAACTTCATCATCCTCTGGGGCAACTTCGGTTCGGCCAATTCGAACTTCCATAACCCTACCGGGATCGCGTGTGACGGCAAGGGCGATGTCTGGGTGGTCGATACGAACAATCACCGCGTCCAGAAATTCGACGGGAAGCTCGGTGGCTATCTCATCAAGTTTGGGTCGCGCGGAAACGGCGAAGGACAGTTCAATTCACC
>DATHTZ010000453.1:0-9125 GCA_035462675.1 Nitrospiraceae bacterium
ATTTTCCTGGGAACCTCTTGCGGTGCAGCTGCGCGAGGGCTAGTGGATGTTGAAACGAGCGGCGGTTTCTCACCCGCCCAACCCCGGCGCACCGAGACGCGCCTTGCTCCAGGCTGCGTTCTCGCATTGCCCCAAGGGCCGTGAAATGCGGGTCGGACTCGGAGCTGTAGTTTTGCTTGGGATAAGGCGCCACAACAGCAAGGACTCACACTCATCCCGCTCCACATCTATTTCTCCAAGCGGGGTCTGGCCAAGGTCGAACTTGGGTTAGCCAAAGGCAAGAAGCAGCATGACCACCGGGAATCCTTTAAGGCGCGTGAAGCCGGCCAAGAAGTGGAACGGGCGATGGAGGACAAGAGATAAGCAACCAGCCGTCTTTCTTTCTCGCAGAGCGTGCACAATCAGCTTGTGCTTGTCGAGCGAGAGGTTCGCGACGAGTCGTTCAATCGGCTACTTTCTTCTTCCAACTGTCGACGTCGCCGCAGTTCACTCACACCCAATCACTCTAGTGATGACCTGTCGTCGTTTCCTAGGAAGCCGTCACATGGGCCTCTACCCAACCGATAAAAGAACCTGTTCCACTCATGGACTTCTCTTATCCTGTGGACCGGCTTATTTATGAAAGATTCTTCGCTCTGTTTGGTGGAGTGGGTGACATGCGGTCTGACGGCATGCGCAGGTGGGAGGGTGACAGTTGGTCAATGTGATCCCATTCAGGCTCCAGTGCCGAAAAGGCCTTGGCTTTCTTGCGTCGGTGAATCTGGGTCTCGATGCGAGGACGATCTTGGCGTTGAGCACCGTGGATCGGAGGCTGGTCAGGCACTATGATACTCCTCCTTTGTGAGAAATTATTCTTCGTGTCACCATAACATCGGATGAATTGGCAGGTCAATGATGACAAAGCCTCAATATTCTTGACAGTACAGGGCTATTTGCTATGGTTGATACACGCAACACTTGCCCTACATGAAGGACAACAACCATGGCTAACTATTCAATGAAGTGTGTCGTCTCTCTCATGGTCTGGGCCTTGGCTACACCGCTTCTTCCTCTAGCCTGGGCAACCGGCGACGTCAATGCGATCCGATTTGGAGAACCGGCCCTGGCTTTTTCGTCAGGCTCCATCCAGCTCTCGACGCCACAAGATGGGTTCGTGAATGTGATAACCGGCGACAATCAGACGACCGGAGATCGCATGATATTGGGAAGTCAGGATGTCCTGTACCTCCGGCTGAAGAGTCCCGTCGATGTCGCGCCCGGAGATCTTTTCACGATATACAAACGAGCGTACAAAGTATTCCATCCGACCACCGGGCAATACCTGGGCTATTTGGTCAACCGACTCGCGGTGGTTCAGGTGAGCCACATCGACAAGGATTTGACCACTGTCCAGATCGTGCGATCCTACGCAGCGGTATCTCCGGGCGACCCAGTGATGAAGTTCGTGCCTCCGACTGACGAGGGAGCAGCGATTGACCGACCTTCCGCCGGCGATGTGGAGGGGCGGGTTGTAGAGTTCCAGTCCCACATGGGCATCATGAACATGGTGGCGCAAAGGGATATCGTCTATCTGGACCGGGGGCGGGAAGACGGGATCAGGCCTGGGGATCGAATGGATATAGTTCGGTCCGGCGGGAGCCTTCCTCAACGGGTCGTCGGCGAATTGAAAATCCTGTCCTTGGAAGACCGAACGGCTACGGCGCTGATCACAAAATCGATCTCCCGCATTCTCAAAGGTGATCGCTTCATGGTGAAGACCCATGCTCCTGAGGCCATACCGATCTCTCAATCACCCTTGCAGTCGCCGGGTGATTCCCCTGCTGTGGAGGCTTCCCCCGCTGTGACCCCTTCTCCGAGCACGTTCCAGGCCAAGAATGTCGCCGGCGAAACCCGAATCAGCCTCAGTGATTTAATGAAGCAGCTTCGATATGAATCGGGCGAAGCCACGATCACGCCCGAGGGCTATCAAGTGCTCGATGGGCTGATTGCGCATCTCAAGACCACTGCCGGCGATCGGTTGATTCGAGTCGAGGGTCATGCGGATAACATGGAAATCGGTCCTTCGCTGAAGTCGATCTACCAGACAAACTGGGACTTGTCGAAAGCTCGGGCTGTGGGAGTCCTCCGTTATTTGATCGAGAAAGGCGGGATCGATTCGGCAAAGCTTTCTTCAGTCGGCTATGGTGATACAAAGCCGATAGCCGGCAATGCGACTGAAGTGGGTCGGCAGAAGAACCGTCGTGTGGACATCGTACTCTATTCACCCGAGTCAGCCAGCGAACAGTCCGAGCAGGCGGCGAAGCCAACTGAGGCGAACGCGAGCAAATACAGCATGTCCAGTCTCAGTTCAGCGGAAAGCGGAGTGCCAATCCCCACAGTGGACCAGCCGATCCCAGCGGCTCCAACAGGTTCGTCCAAGGTGGAGCCCTCATCTATCTCTGCAGATCCTGCTTCGGTGACGACTCCAGCATCTGTTGGCCAGAGCAATTCAGATCCGAAACCCACTGCTCCCATCGCTCCTCCACAGTAAATTCATCGAGTATCCTGCGGAGGGTTGACGATTCAATGTCAACCCTCCCTGGTTTCCTTTAGAACCTTACCGTTCGATCTCTCTCGTTGTTCCCCCTTTTCCTGTGCTGCTACAATGCCGCATGATTTCGACACCAACAGCCCCTTCACGCACTGAACCAGAGGCCCTCTTTGCAGATGTTATTGTCCCACGACATCTGGCAGGCCCGTTCACATACATCGTATCCTCGTCGCTCCGACCCACACTGCGCATTGGACATCGAGTGCTCGTGCCCTTCGGACGGTCAATTCTCCAAGGAGCGGTGATCGCCCTCTCCCACGTTCTTCCTCAGGGTCTTGATCGAGCACGTCTTAAGGAGATTTGCTCGTTGCTCCCGGAGGGGACCGCAACGGATGTACCCTCGAACCTATTCGAGCTCTCACGGAAAGTGGCCGAACAGTATGTTGCGCCATGGGGGCAATGTCTCAGATTGGTGCTGCCTCCAGCACTCAAACCACGGGCACAGGTTATCCACTACAAACTGACAGAGCAAGGGCTAGCCGCACTTGCAACTCGAGAACCCTGTTCGGTGAAGTCGCGGGCATTGCTCACACGTCTTAGGAAAAAACCGTTAGGACTCCGCCGGTCATCTCTTAGTCCTGGTCCTGCCGACTTGTTGCACGATCTCAAGTCTCGCGGATGGGTGGAAGAGGTCAAGGATCTGCACATTACCTCGGCTGCGCCTCTCACAAGGCTCACCAGACAGACGAACCAAGGCCATTTCAGCGCCACCCCACCGTTCCTTCCTGACCCTGCATCCTCTTGGGCGGAACCCCTCTTCGAGGCGTTGAGAGGCCAAGGACCCACTCGGATTCTGGTACAGGCTTCCTGGGCCGATCGACTGAGGCTGTTGCAACAAGCCGTTCGCCTCGTGCTCGATCATGGACAGACAGTCCTCATCATCGTTGGCGAAGCAGAACGGGCTCAATGGATTGCCGGCTTGATCCGTCACGATGAGTCAGATATCTCCCCCATCTGTTTCCATAGCGGTCTTTCAGATCAGGTAAGGGCTGAGATGTGGGATCAGATTCATCGGCAGATCGTTCGCGTAGTCGTGGGGACTCGATCGGCCATCTTTCTCCCATTGACCACGATCGGGGCGATTTGGGTCGAGGGAGAAGACGATGCAGCGCTCAAAGAACCGCAAGAACCACGCTACCATGCACGGGACGTGGCCTGGTTGAGGGCACAGGGTGAGCAAGCGGTGCTGGTCCTGAGTTCTGCCCACCCCTCTCTTGAGATCAGAGCGGCAGTGGAGCAACGAGGGATCGTGATCCATAAGCTCATACCACCTGATACGCGACCGAATGTGCAGGTCGTCGAATTACGCGATCATGGTCGCGGCACAGTGCTGAGCCAGCCGCTCATTCGGGCCATCGGGCAAGCGATCGATCGCCGGGCGGGCATCCTGTTATTTCTCAATCGGAAAGGCTATGCCGGGGCCCTGGTCTGCCGTGACTGCGGTCAGGTTCCCCGCTGTCCTGCCTGTCGCGTAGCAATGATGTACTCTCGGCAAGCGGGTCGTCTGCTTTGTTCCTACTGTGGAGGCGTTACTCCCCTCCCCGAAACCTGCGTCTCTTGTTCCGGCCCTCGCATGCAGTTGATCGGTGAGGGCACGGAGAGGGTGGAAGAGGATGCGAAGCGATGGTTTCCGCTCGCAACAGTGATTCGGCTCGATGGAGATACCATGCGGCGGCCAGCGCAGGCGGAGGCACTCTGGCAGAGGGTTGAGCAAGGGAAGTGGGATATTATCGTCGGAACACAGCTGTTGCTACGCCGAGGGCCACTCCCGACGATGGGCCTCGTTGGGATTGTGCAGGCGGATGCAGGGCTTAGCGTGCCGAATTTCCAATCTGCCGAACGTACCTATCATACGCTTCTGGATGCGGTCAGCCTTGCTGCTCCAGCAGGGGCCGGCGGCCAGGTAATCTTACAGACCTATCTTTCATCGCATCATGCGATTCAGGCTGTGGCGCAAAACGACGAATCCGTCTTCCTATCGGAGGAGCTATCCCACCGGGCTGCATTAGGCTTTCCGCCCATGGTCCATCTCATTGCCCTCCTCGTATCGGGAACCGACGAGAAAATGATTCGCGATGCTGCGACGGCCTGGGTGGCTCGGCTCACTGCCTGCTCTTCTTCATCGGCCATGACCGGACAGACGTCCACGATGAAAACCCCTTTGACCGTTCAATCGATTAGTCGGCCCGACCGTCTCACTGTTCTGGGGCCAGCCCCCTCTCCGGTGCCGCGACTCCGGGGGCGATATCGATGGCAAATTCTCGTGAAATCGTCGGAACGGGAAGAGGGCCTCGCGGTGGTGCGTACTACGGTCAAGGAGATGGAACGGACGTATCAGCGCCGAGTCGTGAAGTTCGATATCGACGTCGATCCGATCGAGATGTGGTAGCGTTACTTCTTCTTACGGGAGCGTTCTGACCGTGATGTAGGTGGACGACTCTCAGTTGCATCGGTTGATAAAGCGGCGATGGGTTGGCGGGCTCGCTTGAAGAACCCATATGAAAACGTGATCCAAAAGACCGCTGAGATGAGCCCAATCAGACCGGCTGAGAGCATCGTCCCCAATTGTTCGTCGGTCGGCTCTGTCGCGGTTGAACGGACCTGAACCATCGTGACGATGGGCCAGGCAAGACTCTCCAGGCCAACCAACAGAGTGGCCCAGGCCCAGACTAGCCCAATTGTGCGTCCCTGCCAGATCAGAAATCCTGCGACAACTCCAGCAACGAGAAAGACTGCCCAGACTGGAAGCGAGTCCCACGCCAGCCAAGCACCTGCCGCTACGACGAGACTGCCAAGCAGGGCATTGAGTTGGGGGTTCCACCACGTGGTCACCATATTACGAGTTGCTCTCCGTGGATGATGCGCGGGCTAGTGTGAGTTTCAATGGTGTGTTTGTCAATGGAGGTCTCCGTCGTCGAGCCTACCAGTCGAAGGCTCATCGAAACAACGAATCCGCGAATACAGCAAACACGCTCATGAATCATAAGGGTCTAGACTGCTGCTTCGCCCGACAGCCTCAAAGAGTTGCGAACGTTCCTCACCGGTGAGCGGCTTCCAGGCCCCGGATACCAATCCTTCAAGCGTCACATGCATGATCCTGACACGATGCAGCGTGAGCACCCGATACCCCAAAACTTGGCACATGCGCCTGATCTGTCGATTGCGTCCTTCTGTGAGGATGATCCGGAACCGTGCGAGACCGAGTCGTTCAACCCGGCAAGGTTTGGTTGGACGGTCGAGAATGAGAACCCCTTGAGCCATGCGGTCGATGAACGTATGATCGAATGGATGATCGACTGACACTTCATATTCCCGCTCATGCCCGTGCTCGGTTCGTAAAATCTCATTCACGATGTCCCCGTCGTTCGTAAGAAGGATAAGGCCGGATGAGTCCTTATCGAGTCGGCCGATCGGAAAGATCCGCTCTGGATGGCCGATCTCTGCAATGATGTTACGAGGCACGTGCGACTCACTGGTCGTCGTCACACCCACCGGCTTGTAATACTTGATATAGAGCGGGGCCGTTCTCCATGGAATGACCTGCCCGTCTCGCGCGATGACGTCGTGAGGACTGACCTGATCTCCCAAGCAGGCGACTCGTTGATTGATGGTCACGCGACCGGATTCGATCAGGCGATCGGCCTCCCGTCGAGAACAGATGCCGTGCTGTGTGAAAAATTTATTGATGCGAAGCTGGTCGGTCACAGGGTAGCAAGCTATTTTAGTGGACGCGGCGGCCCGCTTTGATCCGTCCAAGCATACGGTAAATCAATCGGGCGATACAAAACTGGGGCGCGACAAACCCTTCGATTGGGGCTATTTCGCTGATATCCATCCCAAGGATACCAGGTCCATTGGCCAGGGCAGTGATGAGATTGAGTGTATCGTACCACCCCAACCCACCGGGCTCGGGAGTGCCGAGCGCGGGGACCAGCGAGGCGTCAAGTCCATCACAATCGAATGTGAGATAGACCGGTCCACGACAAGCCTTCACGACATCAGGAACCCAGTGGGAGGCCTTGCCTTCGTAGAGGCCGGACGGGTCAAGAATATCGGCGGCAAAGAACGTGGCAATTCGATCGGTACTCTTCACGCGATCGATTTCCTCAGGAGAAATGGAACGAATGCCAACTTGAACTAACGGAAATCCATCGTCGACCACACGAGCCATGACACTGGCGTGGCTATACGGGTTCCCTTGATAGGCCATCCGCAAGTCGCCATGCGCGTCGATTTGCACCACGCACAGATCAGGATAGTGGCGGGCATGGGCTCGGATGGCTCCAAGCGCTCCGGTATGTTCCCCGGTCAAGGTAACGACGAACCGCCCGGTCCCGACGTGGGGAGCGACGAATGCGTCGATTGCCTCCACCGCTTGTCGATCGACTTTTCCGTCAAGATCAAGGGCGCGGATGGTGGCCACTCCGCCCCACTCTCGGTAGGGCTCACACCGGAGCGTTTCGTCGTATAACTCAACTTGTTGAGACGCTTCGATGATGGCCGACGGGCCTCGATCGGATCCCAGCACATAGCTGGAGGTATGTTCATAGGGTGCGGGCAGGACGTAGACGCCCGCCTGATCGGGATGGCACCAGGGCTCTTCGAGCCCGAGGAAGTTCTGGTCAATGCCCTCCCAACCGGCGGGGAGTGTCATGGGCGTATGCTCACGTAGCAGGGCTACCGACGCCGCTTTGGAAGATTTTCTTCTGGAATGAACACGGCCAACGCGATCACCGTCGTCCAACGATTCGGTTTTCCGATCGCGGACTGGGTGATGTTTTGGGTTCGAACGATCTTACCAGCCATCTTGAAGACTTGTTCCCGTTCTTTCCACGCGATGTCTGGATCGAATTCGACACCGAGCGTCGTGGCCAACATCTGCGCCGCCAAGTCTTCCGTGTACTCACCCGTCTCTTCATCGGTTTCACCATGCGCATGGTGTTCGGACAGATACCCGTATGTTCGACGATCGGTCGGGACTGCGAGCCCGATCGATGCAGAGGCCAGGCGATTTCGTTCATTCGTTTCCGACCGCGCCATGACACAGAACGTGATTTCACCAGGATTCAATAACTTCTCGCCGCGCGCACGCGGAATAATTTTGCAATTCGGCGGAAGAATTGACGACACCGTGACGAGGTTGCAATAGGCGACGCCGGCGCTACGCAAGGCTTGCTCGAAGGAAGCCAGCTTTTCTTTGTGGACTCCGACGCCTCGCGTTAAAAACATCTGCGTAGGTACCATCGTTTCTTCTCCTTAGTTCGTCCGACCAATCGGGTGACGAGCGCGGCGATAGCTGAAAGGCGCGCCCACGATAAACCTCAGTGAGGCATAGGGTCGCTGTTGTACCAAGATTGGCAACGCTTCGCAATATCCTGAGGCATTTTTTCTGACAGGATCCTGAAAAAGTCGCCCTTCTCACCCACCCAACCCAGGCGCGCCGAGACGCGTCTTTTCCCAGACATCGTTCTCGCATCGTTTAGACCCTCAACGGGGACCCGGCCGTCTCACTAACTCGGCGGCGCGCACAGACGTGGTGCTCCTTATTCGTCGCACCGTGCGCCCCAGAGGGTACGCTTCGGCTCTTCACTCGCTGCGGCCTTGCTGGACGGCTTTTTGAGCACCCTGCGGGAGTGTTTTCCCAGTTGTGCCACACGTGCAGACCCTGAAGATATTCCCGCATCCTGCTAAGCCCCGGCAGGCGGTTTGAGGTTCAATACCAACATCCGGGGCTCGGTCATATCCTCGATCGCGGCCTGCACCCCTTCACGCCCAACCCCGGAGTCCTTCACGCCACCATACGGCATGTGGTCAGCGCGAAATGTCGGAATCTCATTTGCCAGCACGGCTCCAACTTCAAGATGCCGAAAGGCATGAAAGATTTTATCCACATCCCGGGTGAATACTCCGGCTTGAAGCCCATAGTCGGACTGGTTGAGCGCCACGATCGCTTCGCCGAAGTGTCGGTACGGGGTGACAGTCACCACCGGGCCAAACACTTCCTGACAGGAGACTTTCATCGTCGGCGTGACGTGCGAGAGCACAGTCGCTTCCATCACTGAGCCCATGCGTTTGCCCCCTAGAAGCACGCGCGCTCCTTGCGACACTGCTTCTTCAACCCATGCCTCCACACGATGGACCGCGGTCGGATCGATCAATGGCCCGACGACCGTCGAATCGTCACTTGGGTCGCCGGCCTTCAGACGCGCGACTTGTAACAGGAGCTTCGTGGTGAAGAGGTCCGCGATAGAATGATGGGCAAAGATTCGCTGCACGGAGATACAGGTCTGACCGGCATACCCAAATCCACCGACCGCGCAACGCTGTGCGGCAAAATCCAGATCGGCATCGGGCTCCACGATGACGCCGGCGTTTCCGCCGAGTTCCAACACCACCTTCTTCTTCCCACACTTGGCCTTCAACATCCATCCTACGGCGGCGCTACCGGTAAAGCTCAGGAGTTTAAAGCGGGGATCGCAGACAAGCTGTTCTGCCACCGTATTGTCACAAGGCAGGATATTGAGTGCGCCGGGAG
>DATHTZ010000454.1:0-1568 GCA_035462675.1 Nitrospiraceae bacterium
GAGGTCGGACATGCACCCTTGCTTGATGAGCTGCGGGCCGACGTATTCCGCGAATATGACGAACTCCTTGATCTCCTGGGGATAGGTGAAAAAACAGGTTAGGAAGTGGAAGCTCTTCACGAATCGCGCAAGGCGGTAGACGAAATTCTTTCGTTCCTCGTGTGAGGTAAGCCTCCCCTGGAAGCGCACCCGCAGGCCGCTAATGTAGTGCGTCCAACGCTTCTTTACATTTGGCGATCTTGACCATCATGCGCTCGACCGATGCGGTCCAGACAAACACGCGCGGGTTTTGATTGTGATTGTTCATATAATCTTCGATGGCGGCGATCAATTCCGGGACGCTCCGAAAGACCCCGCGCCGAATTCGCTTGTCCGTGATCTCACGGAACCACCGCTCCACCATGTTCACCCAAGAACTCGACGTCGGGATGAAGTGCAAGTGGAACCGCGGATGACGCCGAATCCAGGATTTCACGCGCGCATGCTTGTGGGTCCCGTAATTATCCACGATCAGATGCAACCCGAGATCGGCAGGCGTTTCGCTGTCAATCTTCTTGAGGAAACGGATGAACTCCTGATGCCGATGACGTGGCATACAGTCGCCGATGACTGTGCCATCAAGCATGCTCAAGGCGGCGAACAGGGTGGTCGTCCCGTGGCGCTTATAATCGTGCGTCCGTGTGCCGCAGCGTCCCGGCTTGATCGGTAACCCCGGCTGCGTCCGATCGAGGGCCTGGATTTGGCTTTTCTCATCGACGCATAAGACCAATGCTTTGTCGGGCGGATTCAGATAGAGGCCGACAATATCCGTGAGCTTCGCCAGGAACTGTTTGTCTTGGCTGAGCTTGAAGGTCTTGACCAAGTGCGGCTTCAGGTTGTGTTGCTTCCAGATTCGACGGACCGTGGCTTCGCTGACCCCGTGTGCGTGCGCCATCGTCCGCGTGCTCCAATGCGTTGCGGCCGGAGGCGTGGTGTGGAGCGTGGCCTCAACGATGTCGCGAATCTTTGTGGCCGGAATACTCGGGATACGGCCAGGACGTGGGGCGTCTTTCTCGAGCCCCGTCACTCGCAGGGCGAGGAATCGTTCTCGCCACCGTTGCACGGTAGGTCGCGAAATCTCCAGCTGTGCGGCGATATCCTGACTCGTCACTCCGTCAGCAGCCAGAGCCACGATTTGTGCGCGCTGAATGACTCGCAAGGGAAGGCTCTTCGCATTGGCCCATGCGGTCAGCGTCGCGCGTTCTGCGGACGACAGGAGAATCGCTGGAGCCAGATGCATGCGGCAGAAGATAGCTCTCGCCAGAGTTGATTGTCAATCTATTTATGACGCACTACACTAGTATTCATGATTCTTATGCTGATACTCCTTGCCAGGTAAATGTATTGGTTGCACCGTTCTCATTTTTCGTGACTATTCGAGCAAATGCAAGAGGGGCAATGATTCTCCTCTGGGTCGGTCCTTAATCTTCCCCCTTCGGAGACGGTCAACCAAGAGAACTTCAGAAGAGTAGAGACAGCCTGAAATTGATCCCGGATCGGGGCCAATAACACCTGAACATTCGAAGATG
>DATHTZ010000455.1:0-11261 GCA_035462675.1 Nitrospiraceae bacterium
CTTCTCTCGCTGAAAATTTGACCTTCAGTTCTTGAATCATACGCGCACGATGTTTGACACCACCCCACAAGCCGCTGGCTGCGCTAATAAGATCCCAGAAAGAGATCGGAGCGGCAGTTGGAGAGAGCGTCCGTTGCGGCATCATGGCAAATACTTCACGATATGCGGACCCATCAGATTGGCCACCGGCAAGGGAAGGTGTTGCCACAGGGAAATGGCGGCTTTGAACTTGGGATTGTCCGGATTCAACTCCGGGATACTCTGCCCTCCGGCCAACCAGTAATACCAGTAGAGCTGGCGAGGGTGCGCTCCCCATTGTTGTTTGAATCGGTACGTTCCGCTATCCAATGACGATCGGCCAAAATCAAACTCCTTGAATCCTTCGCGGCAAGCAAACTCTAACACCGTACTGTACAAGAGCATGTTGGGCGCCAAACGACTGAACCGCTTATCTGACGCTGCCCAAGGGATCTCCAACGTGCTGCGAAAACCATACAGAAGCCCCGAAGCAAGGGGGACTCCCTTCAGCGAAACCACACACAGTCGCACTTCTTTGGGAAAGGTCTCGACAATCGACTGAAAGAACCCTTTCTCGTACACAGGCGTACCCAAATCACGCATACATCGAGCAAACACACGATAATAGTCTTCGAGCAGCTCTTCGCCACCGACGCGTACGTCCATCCCCTCTTTCTGCGCCCTGCGAATTTGGCTCCGCAACTTGGAGGGATAGGCCTTTAACAACGTCTCATAATCCGGAGGGAGCGCGAGTCTCATCGAAACTTTGCGGGAGCGAACCGGCCAGTCGGTTTCAATCGGCTCAGTCTGTCTCAATTCGATGTGCGCCGCTCCGACATCCTCCGCCGTTTTACTCGCCGCCGCTAGAAGGGCAAGACGAACATCGGCGCGATCGGCCAGTACTCCACCATAATTCAAGAAGGCCATCGATGTGAGGAAACATCCGAACATTGGACTCTTCGTCAATACCAGGGGAAGGACCCCGTGGACCATCCCTCCTTCGTCCATAGCCATCAGGTAATACGTGCGATGCCCGAATACTTTGCCGATGACCCCCCGCCAGGCCAGCGTATGGTAACCGGATGCCTGTGGGTGACCCAGCACAAAATGATCCCAGACAGCTTCGTCATGGGAATCCTTCAGGAGCACAACGTTCACAGTGTCCTCATTGCAGCACTATACCGAGGACGTGGGCGCATATCATCTCACCTGATGCACACGTCCATTTCGAGATGCCATCATGGACTGAATGGCAGTCTCCAGCATCTTACCCATTGCACCCCAAGAATATTGGCCTTGCACTCGGGTCAGCCCGTTGACGCCCAACTGTTGCGCGGCCTTCTGATCCGTCAGCAATCGTACGACTTTGTCTGCAAAGTCCTGCGGGTCATCCGCCAGCAACACTTCACGATTGTCTGCGAGATCCAATCCGTCGATACTCATTGACGTCGCGACGGTCGCTTTCTGCATGGCCATGGCAGCCAAAATCTTGTTTTTTACCCCGGAACCTACGCGCAATGGACACACAAAGACTGTCGCGCTCCGTACATACGGGCGAACGTCATCGACCTGCCCGGTGACATGGATCCCGGAGATGCGAGTCAGGGCTCTGACTCTTTCGGATGGCTCGCTCCCAACGATCCAAAACTGGGCCTGCGGACGCCTTGCTCTCACCAACGGAAAAATATCTTCGACAAAATGCAGCGCGGCATCTTCATTGGGGGCATAACCCATGACGCCGGTAAAGACGAGCTTATCCGCCTCGATCAAGGTGGAGGTTGGCGCAAAGTAGTCCATATCCACTCCGTTGGTAATAGTGAGTGTCTTCGGCTTCGGCGAAAGCTCCCTGATAACCTGTTCATCAACGGTGGAGTTCGTAATGACCAGCTCAAACGTCCTCCCCAGCGTCCCCTCAAGTCGTTTGGCGCTGACCAGGCCCAAATAGGCAGAGAGGCGTTTACGCCAACCTCGCTCTGCGTTCAGCATCCTCCTGCACAGCAAGGTCATTGAATCGTGCAGATCGACGATAGCCGGGATGTTCGTTTGCGGATCGACATACTGAATCATTGCGAGAAGATCCACGTGAATCAGATCGATGCGCTCGTGGATGCACAGTTCCCGAATTCGTTCACGAATCGAGCGGTAGTATCCAGCATGCCGATAGCGTGTCTCGAAGTGTGCCGCAAGATGCACCCTGTGCCATTGTTGCCCCCACCAGCGCACGGCTGGAGGGTGAGGCAACACCTCGACCCGAGTAAACACATGCGATGTTGCCGGGTCGTTCAGAAAAGCTTCATGCCGCTCTTGAGATGAACGGTAGGTCAGAAGGAAGAGTTCATGACGCTCGGAAAGCTCTCGGCAAAAGTTGAACAGACGCGGAGACCCTGGCATTCCGGAAGTCGCTGGAACATCTGAGGCCAATACAAGGATTTTCATCCGCTACACCCTGCCGTCGATCGAGCCATCGCAGTTCCATCACCAACAAATACCATCGTAAGAAGCGGTGAAACTTTCGCGCCCCTCGATCCTGGCCAGATCGATGATCAATTGGTCGGCACGCATACTCTTAAGGGCGGGCACGAACTCCGCTGAGCCATACCCTACGACAACCACTTGAGCCGTATCCACTGCATCCTCAGCCCGCTCGACAAGCAACGATGAGAGGTGCGGGATATGTTCTTCGATAAATCTCTTGTTCGCTCCAATTAGGCGGCTGGTCGCCACGTTCCTGTCATAGATTTTCACGTGAAAGCCTTTTCCTAGGAGCGTCTCGATCACTTCCACAAGAGGGCTTTCTCGTAGGTCATCCGTATCAGGCTTGAAGGTCATCCCAAGAAACCCCACGCGTTTCTTGCCCAACTCAACAATCCGCTGGATGACACCCTTGATATGAGATGCGTTGCTCTGAAGAATAGCATTCAAAACCGGTACCTCTACATCAGTTCGTTTGGCTTGATACGACAAGGCGCGAAGATCCTTGGGCAAGCATGATCCGCCAAAGGCGAACCCCGGCTTCAGATAGACCTTCGACAGATTCAGCTTTGTATCTTGGCAGAAGATGTCCATCACCGCATGACTATCGATGCCGAGCCTCTTGCACATGGTCCCGATCTCGTTGGCAAACGTCACTTTGAGCGCATGGAACGCGTTATCAGAATACTTCACCATCTCGGCCGCCCTGATTGAGGTCCGAATCGTAGGCGCCTTGATACCGGCATAGACCTCTTCCACGACATCTCCCTCGCCTGCATTCTGTTCACCGATTACGATCTTCGGCGGATGGTAATAGTCTTTTACCGAGGTCCCCTCACGGAGGAACTCGGGGTTGTAGCAGACATAGAGGCCATTCCCGATGGTTTTTCCGGAATGTTTCTCAAGAATGGGGATCGCCACATCTTCTGTCGTTCCCGGCAATGTCGTGCTTCGAAAGACGATTGTGTGCGAGTTCGTCTTATTCTTCAACGCCGCACCAATATCTTCACACACTCGTTTCAGATGAGTCAGATCGAGACTTCCGTTGGCTTGGCTCGGGGTTCCGACGCAGATGAACGAGACATCTGTGTTGAGGATTCCTTCCGCCGGCGATACTGTCGCCTTCAGCAAGCCCTGTTTCTGTGCCTTGGCGATGAAATCTGAGATTTCCGGCTCGACAATCGGAGCGGCACCAGAATTAATCGATCCCACCTTCTCCACATTCACATCAACGCCCCACACGGTGTGGCCGCTGGCCGCGAGACACCCTGCCGAGACGGTCCCGACGTATCCCAATCCGAATACACTGATTTTCATCGTGGTCACCCTCTTGCGATTAATTCAACATTCCGCCCAGCGACTACTGAATCCTTATACCTACATCAGACAACCTGCCGAAAGTACTCAATGGTTTTCTTCAGGCCATCCTCCAACTCGACTTGCGGCTCCCACCCCAGCAGTTGCTTGGCAAGGCGAATGTCAGGACGCCTGACTTTTGGATCATCGGCCGGCAAGGGCCTATGCTCAATCTTGCTGTTTGAGCCCGTAAGCTTGAGCACCAAATCTGCAATCTGTTTGACGGTCAGTTCTCGCGGATTCCCAATGTTCACGGGATCGTGCATCGTTTCTGGAAGCGGTTCCTCAGACTTCGTTAAGAAACTCGCTCTGTTCGTACGTTCTGCCACTGACTTATCAGAGTCGATGAATAACAGCGCCGTGATGCCACGAACGAGGTCATCAGCGTAACAGAAGCTGCGAGTCTGGTTGCCATCGCCAAAGATGGTAATCGACTTACCTTGAAGCGCTTGAACGACGAAATTTGAGACTACCCGCCCATCGTGCGGGCGCATTCGCGGGCCATAGGTATTAAAGATTCGCACGATGCGCGTGTCGACACCGTGATACCGATGATAGGCCATCGTCATCGCTTCGGCAAAGCGCTTTGCTTCATCATAGACACCTCGCGGGCTGATTGGATTGACGTTCCCCCAATATGACTCAGGTTGAGGATTGACCAACGGATCACCGTAGACCTCAGACGTACTGGCTAGCAGCAGACGAGCCCCTTTTGCCTTTGCCAGGCCCAGCACTTTGTGCGTACCCAGGGCCCCGACTTTGAGTGTGGCAATCGGCATCTCCAGATAGTCTTGCGGACTCGCCGGAGAAGCAAAGTGCAGGATCGCGTCCAGCTGCCCATCTATATGAATATAGTCACAGACGTTGTACTTGATAAAACTGAACTTTGGGTTCCCCATTAAGTGCGCAATGTTCTCCACGCGACCCGTAATCAGGTTGTCCATGGCAACAACTTCATGCCCCTTACCGATCAGCAAATCGCTCAAGTGGCTTCCCAAGAATCCTGCTCCGCCCGTGATCAATATGCGCATTAGTCAATACCCCTTCTTTTTAACCGTATTTTCTCTTTATCGGCAGATCGCAACAAGACACTCAGCGTACGTATTAATCTCCCCATACACTTAATCTACACGTACAGCATAGCATGCACCACTGTATTCCTTTTTGTAGAATCGGCGCAATTCCTTCATGTCTTATTTCGCGTTATTGCGCGCGTAACTATTCAATGATGAACTGTCCAAGTGCATGGGCGGAGAATTAGGACAATGGCGCTGCCAACACACTATTGATAGAAACAGCTCGGCCAAGAGTCGGGTTGGAACTGTCGCCTCTAGCAACAGGCCACAAATCGTACAGCAGGCACATCTAATCCAGCGCCAATTCTTTTTTCCAATCGGAGTCTCCCTCAAGCGGCTTCTGATCCGTCTTGTACAACACACAATTCTCCAGCCGAGGACATCCATCTCAACCCAATCTCGCCGGCCTTCTGACAATAGTCAATGGCTCGGTGAGGAAATCCAGGATCATGCTTCTTCCTGGTGAATCGTTCTTCCTGTGCCGCCGACACAATATCGTCGTCCCGAACCAAATAGGCGGCGCTGTCATGAAAACAGGCGGACACTCCAAAACGTAAGTTGGTACCACTCTCGAGGGCCTCTCTGTCATTGTGATTGTCCACCCCTTCGATTCCTGCATTCTTTTAAGAAGGCAACGAGCTTTCTCCCGAGGCAACTGACCAACAGCCCTCTCAGTGCAATCGCTGAAAAGGATTCCTTGAGCGAACTCTGATAGTGGGTCCTCGCTTGCTTGAAATCACCGCGAGACTGCCAGTGATAACCAAGGTCAAACATCGACCTGGCGATGTTACGCCGGGCATGCCTCTGAAGGGGAGGGGGCAACCCCGTCTCCAGTTGTTTACGCATCACTCGAATCCTGTATGGAGCAAGCACACCTTCGCCACGACCCATGATTCCTGTCTCTCGACGACGATACCGGTGCCCGACAACATCGAGGTAACCTAGCGCATAGCGCCGCGAGATTCTCAGCCACATGTCTCGATCTTCAGGTCCGGCGATGCTCTCGTCGAATCCGCCCACGGAGAGAAACACCGCCCTTGGAATCACTACGCCTGATGTTCCAATGAAATTCTGGCAAAGTAGATTTTCATAGGCAACCGCACTTTCTATGATGAACCACTTTTCACCTACTTGCCTCTTAGGAAGATCCCAAAAAATTTTCAATTCATCAAGAAACGTCCCAGGGAAACTATCGCCACGTTCATTGCAGACCTCAAAATTGGCAAATAGAAGTCCGAGATCAGAATACCGCTCAAGAAACGCCGCCGCCTCAGCAAGCTTATTTGCCGACATGAGATCATCCGAATCAAACAACGATATATACTTCCCTCGCGCATGATGGACCCCCACATTTCTGGGCCTGGAGGGTCCGCCACTATTCTCTTGTCCAATATACCGGATCTTGTTCGAATTGAAGGACCCCACGACCCCCTGAGTGTTATCGGTAGAGCCATCGTCAACGATGATGATTTCGAAATCTTGCCATGACTGCGACAAGATACTTTCAATCGTCTCAGGCAGGTATTGAGCTGAGTTATACGTTGGAATGACCACGCTTATGAGAGGCATCTGAGTCTTGTCGTCCGGCACAGGAAGTTGCACAGACGTCCTCCCATTATCGGATGCGGAAGCATTTGGGGTTTCTGTTCCCTCATTCAACCGATTTCTACCCAGATCGCTATCGTGATGGGTTCGGCAGATTGTCAGTGGCGAGCGTGAGGATCATCGACGGGTTTCTCGTTGTTGGCTTGCCGCATGGAGCGTATCGCTTCTATAACCTGGTCAGGCAGGAATGAGCAACACCAATACAGCCAGGTTTTTATGTCAAACGGCCGCGCACGCAAGCCCATCCAGAAATGCCGTCGAGCCTCTCGAAACTGATTACGGCCGAAATAATTCCATCCGGCCTCCCAACAACGCCGGTTCAAGATTTCGTTCAGTAGACCTACATGTTCGACCGGCACCCAGTTTAGTTGTCGATGCTTTTCACGCACAGCAATATGGGCATCAAGCCATCGAAGTCCCCTTACGTCTTCGCCTCCGGACAACCCGCCATCTTGAACACGGTACTTACACAAGACTCGGTCTATGAAAATCATCGGATGGTTTCGTGCAATGCGCAACCAAAGATCGTAATCCTCTCCGACCTTAAAGTTTTCATCAAAGGTCCCATGCTCTTCCAATACTTTTCGCCGGACCAGCACAGACGAGGTATTCATGCAATCTCGAATCAAGAGCTGCTCATACAGTTTTCCATAGTAGCACTCTGGCAGATCAGATGAGTGAGACCGGCACCAATCTCTGAGCATATCGCGGTTCATGGTCTCCTGAATCACTTCTCCGTCACGAAACATCATTGTGTCAACAAACACGAGCCCAGTGTCAGGGTATCGATGGAATGCAGATAATTGCGCCTTGAGCTTCCCGGGAAGCCATTCGTCGTCGGCGTCTTGAAAGGCAATGTAGTCACCTTGCGCATGTTGAATACCCAGGTTTCTTGCCGCCGAAACACCGCGAGGCTCTTGGTAGACGTATCGCACTCTGGTCTCACTCCGCCTTGAGAGAGTCGCGCACGACTTGCCCTTAGAGCTATCGACTACTATTACCTCAACGGCCACACCATCCTGCTCAAGCACGCTGGCCAATGCCTTGGGAAGGTATTCCACACAGTTATACACTGGAATGATGACGCTAATTAATGGTGTCGTCATTGTATGATCACAGAACGATAATCCACATATCGGAAAACGAGCTGCACCTGCTATGCATGTGCTCACCTTCCACTCGGCTTGAAGGCATTGACATACAGTGTGCCTAGTTTTCGGTCAGCGCTATCCAAGTCAGAATCGAAATCCCGACGTTTACTATCTTGAAATCCCACACTACTTAGAGCTTGTACGAGTGTGATGAAATCATAGGCAAACCGGTGATCGCCATCCTGACGAAAGTGATAATTGATTTGCTCCATTTGAGTTTGGCACCACTTGGCATGCCAACGCTCCTTTGCAATTGTAAAGTAGTCTTCGCATCTTGTTCCGGCATATTCCGCGATAGGCCACTCAGTATCAGGAACACCGATGCTGATGACGCCTCTTGGTTCCAAGACGCGATAGCATTCTCTTAGAAATGATTTGGCGTGCAATGGGTAGTCAAGATGTTCAAGAAAGTGCTCAGTGTAAATAATTGAGCAAGAGTTTTCAGGAAACGGAAACGGTTCTCTTAGGTCCAGAGTAATATCTGCGTGGGATGAAAGATCTATATTAATCCATCCCTTTTTTACCTTTGGACCGCACCCAATATGCAATTTTAGATGTTGTTGACCTGACAGATTGCGCGCCTTGCGGACACCTTGTCGATGCTTACACAGAGTCTTAAATTCACTCAACACATGGCGAAGCGATGACCGCAATCCATATGTTGTGTGTGTTTTTATGAACTGGCGGATCATGTTCTTCCTCTTTTCATTGTCCAGGCCGCATCATTTGCTTCTTACGTCACACGCCCTTATCGGTTGTTCCATTACGACCACGTTTCTAGACCATTGCCCGCTGCCGACTGTGCTCATGACCTCTCCCCATCACCGCTATGACTTGCTCTTAGCAGGCGGCACAACTCAAGTTACTATATGAAGACCTTTTACCGTAATGGGCCATGAAGTTGGGCGGCTCGGAGTGAATCCTTTGCACGCTTACCTAACGCAACGATGGATCGCGGAAGGAAGGTGAGCGCAATATACAGCCACATGACCCAGTCAAGGGGCCGATAACGGACCCCAGTCAAAAACATTTCCCGCGCTTTATCGTGCTCACCGGCGTCGAGACAACGCCGCCCCAGATCCCAGCAGTGTTTTCCTTGCAGATTTTCAACCATGGGGCGAATGTTATCGGGAACGAGATTGTTTCGAAGGTGTTTCTCCCGCACTCTGACTAGATCAAGGTTCCAGGTGATGCCTCGGCTTTCTAATGACCCGGATAAACCGCTCGGGTTCACTCGATATTCTGCAAGTACTTCGCCAATGTAGAACACAGGGTATTTCATCGATACACGTAACCACAAATCTAAATCTTCACAGGTCTTGAAAGCTCCGTCGAACCCATTGCACTCACTAAGCGCGTCCTTCACGGCCAACACTGTGCATGTACCGATACAATTTCCCAACATCAATTCCCAGTAGAGTTGACCGTGGGCCATCGAAGTTCCTTGAATTCTGTGCCGATCGAGCCATAACTTCAAATGGGGCCAACAGGCGGTGGGTAGAATCACGCCGGAACGGTCGAACGTCACATAGTCGGTAAACACAAGCTTGGCATCAGGAAATTTTTGGAGAGCATCAACCTGCGCCTTGAGCTTATCGGGGAGCCATCGATCATCTGCGTCCTGAAATGCGACCAATACGCCCCGGGCCTGCTTCAGACCGAAGTTTCTTGCTGCCGAGACCCCTTGCTGCTCCTGGTAATAGTAGGTTATCCGCTCGCCATACTGCTCCAACAGCCGCTTGGTATCATCGGTTGAGCCGTCGTCAATGACGACGATCTCAATATTCTTATAGCTCTGCTTCAAAACCGAATCGATTGCTTCACAGATATAGTCCCTGCAATTATGGGTGGGCAGGACAACGGTTACCAATGGTTCGTGCATTCGGCTTCCTTTTCTGTCCCGCGAACCAGTCTTACCTGTCTATGCAAAATAATGATTCGACCCCCGAGAGCTCTTTCTGACGGAACCAAGCAATACATGCACCCTGATGGAGAATCAGATGGAAGGTGGATGAGCGATGAAGTAGTAGTTTAAACACTGGTCGAACTGTTCTCGGAAGCCCTCTTTTGATAGTGATCTCCGACCGTTGAGCCACCCTTCAAGCAAAGAAATCTTAAGTCCGCAGTCTCCACAGAGCAGATCATACACATGTTCCGGACGAGTTCCATAGCAGTCCGCCCCGCCGACTCCATGCTCAAACACTATGATGGGCCTGCATCTACTTATCGTACGAACGGCACCTTGAGGGACTTGGAGTTCCGCCCCCTCCACATCGATCTTGATAAAGTCGATGTGATCATTCCCTTCCACAATATTGTCCAGCAGATCAGTCGTCACTGAAATCGTTCACTCTGTTTCATTTGGACGATCATACTTTCTCTTGTATAGCCTGCTATAGGCAGGATTCGAAGTCACATGATTGAATGTGGTGACGCCATTCTGATTGCTCAGTGCGAGGTTGAATACCTTTACCTGGGGAAGCGGAAACGAAGTTGCGAGATTCTTGTAAAATTCAGGTAGCGGCTCAAAGGCATAGAACGTTCCTTCGGGAGCGAATTTCTTTATCCATCGCAAAAATGAGCCTTTATGACAACCAACATCGACACACACAGATCGTCTTCCCAGGCACCTCTTCATGACCTCATAGGCAAGCACGTCATAGAACGTGTTTTTGTCGATTGTCCCTAGCCATAGACGCACTTTCCACGCGAAGGCAGGGCCAACAATTTTCTTTGCAAACTGCCGTAGACTCATAACCAAGATTAGTCTTCAATCTTTCGAACTGAAAAATTCCTTACTGCAGAAGTACGCTAGCCCTGTTTGGGATGTTCCCAGCTTTGCTTCAGAAGTGATCTCTGCCAACGATGACCCCACAAGGGCTGCATGGGTAACTAGGCGAAGTGGCCCCTCGCCCCCGCCTTGAACCTGATCGCCGTCAACGTGTCCCTAGAAGCTTTCGTCTCCCCTTTGAAGCGGCAGTGTATGAGCAGTAGCGTGGAGTCACGCATCTGATTCAGGACACCTCGCGGATTTGACTTCTCGCGCCTTGCATAATGAAACAAGAGTGTTGAGAGGACCTGCCGATTGGTAGGCTCATGCGTACGGCTTCTTTGGTTAATGGCAACCGGAAGTATCCGGCATTGGAGCCCTGCTTTCAAACCCTATTGATCAGACGGACTTCTTCAGTCCGCTAGCCCGCATGATTCAGGAACACTTCTGCTGCAATCGTTGATCCGCTGCTACGACGAGCCTTCGGCCGGCGGGCTCGTCATCGACGCATGAACGGGACGGCTGGGAGAAAAGCCTACGTTGGTTAGTTCCTCTGTAATGATTGCACCGTCTTATCGAGCGCGCTGTCCCACGAGAACCATTCCTGCGCTAATTTGGTAGCGCCCCTGCTCAAGCGTTCACGCAGCTCTGGGGTTGTAATGAGGGAGTCGATCGCGCCGGCCAACGCGTCCGGGTCGTGGGGCGGGCAAAGCCAGACGTTTTCACGATCTCTGAAGGGAGCCTCAATGCGCTTACCCTTCGTAGTAATGATAGGAATGCCATGCACGGCAACAGAACCCAATGAACTATTGT
>DATHTZ010000456.1:0-12942 GCA_035462675.1 Nitrospiraceae bacterium
CAGCAGTGCCGGGGCTTGTGTACAGTCATGCCGGTCGCCCCCCGTTACAATGAATCGGAGCGGATTGCCCAACGCATCGCATACAGCATGCAGTTTCGTAGTAACCCCGCCCCGGCAACGCCCTAAAGCCTGCGTCTGCTGCCCCCTGTTGCGCCCGCAGCGTGTTGATGGGCGCGAATGATGGTGGCATCGATCATCAGCCATTCCGTATCGGCATCGACCGCCAGGGTATTGAAAATCATTTGCCAGATCCCCGCTCTCGCCCCCCGCCGAAACCGTTGGTGGCCACCCGACCACCGCCCGTACACACGGGGCAATGAGCGCCAGGGCGCGCCGGTACGACCGATCCACATCACGGCTTCGATAAAGCGCCGATTATCGCCCGTGCGGCCCACATCACCGACTTTGCCGGGGAGCGAATCTTTGATCCGCTCCCACTGATCCTCTCGCAAATACGTTGCATAGTCCATGAGAACCTCCCTGCTGGGGAGATTCTCGCGCAATTTCCACTAAATGTCGACAGACCCTAGCAAAGGAGGGACGTCATTCCCCTTGCAATTCCTTGACACAAACGGAGTCCATCGATAGTCTAGCCTCACAGAACATGACACACCTCCCACACAATACAGATTGCCGCCGCACTTCACTAAGGCCTCTCAGCCCAAGACACACCGTCCTCCCGATGGCTCTCCTCTTCGGAATGTGGTTCAGTTTCACCGCTCCGACTGCCATCGTCGTGCAGGCTGCAACTCCTTCCGAACCCGATACGATTGCCCCGTCTACCCTTGTGGAGGAGAACGCGACAGAGGAAGACGATCCAGACGCGAATCTGGTCCCGCTCGATACCGAAGATCCGCCATCGGAGGCCGCCGACCAGCACACAGCCACAACGAGCAGTGTTCCGAGGGCAGAAGACCTCTTACAGCTAAACCCAGCGGGAAACTCACCGGCAACTGCGCGGTTTTCAGACGCCTTAAATCCTCCGGCTGAACTGACTCAGACACAAGATACTTCCGGAGTTGCCGCAACTCAGACGGAATATGCCAGCTACAATGTTCCGATCGTCATGGACCCTTCGGTCCAGGCTCACATTCGCTATTTCAATACGGCCATACACGATCGCTTCGGGCAGTGGCTCCTTCGGCTCAGCCGCTATCGCCCCCTCGTTGAGACGATCTTCACGGAATTTCATCTTCCCAGCGATTTGGTCTACCTCTCCCTGGTATAAAGTGGATTCAACCCCTACGCGTACTCACGAGCCAAAGCCACGGGTCCCTGGCAGTTCATGAAAGGCACGGCCAAGGTCTATGGGCTCCGCGTTGACACCTATGTTGATGAACGCCGTGATCCCATCAAATCAACGGTTGCTGCAGCACGTTACCTCCGCGATCTCTATGACCTCTTCGGTGCCTGGCCGCTCGCGATGGCTGCCTACAATGCCGGAGAAGGCAAGGTGATGCGAGCCCTCCACAAAGCCCGTGCTGAAAGCTTTTCCGAGATTTCAAAGACACGATTGATTCGTCGCGAGACGAAGGAATACGTGCCGCGATTTATGGCCGCCACGATTATCGCGAAAAACCCCGATCGATACGGCTTCACTCAAGAATCTGCCGAGCCGCACCAATTCGATGAAGTGATCGTCACGCGACCCGTCCATTTTCGTGCGATCGCCAATGCCACCGGTATTCCCTATGAAGAACTCCGCCTCTTAAACCCTGAACTGCGGCGAGACGCGACTCCTCCCGGCGATGAGAACTACCACCTGAAGGTTCCGGTGGGAACGAAAACAATAGTGGAACAGCTGCTTGACCGAATCCCAACCTACAAGTTCCCACCACTTCCGGCAAAGGGTCAGTTTGTCACCGCCGGGCCCTCTCGCTGGTATAAAGTCCAACTAGGCGACACCCTGGGAAAAGTGTCCAAACGGTTTCGGATTCCCCTCAAGACGCTGAAGACGAGGAATAGCCTTTCCGGCCCAACGATTCGACCGGGCGACTTTCTCATTATCAGCCGCTAAAGACGACCTCTAATTTTCCGCGATCTGCAGAACATAACACTCCCGCAGGCTGCTCCAAAAGGCCAGACTTCTCACCCGCCCGACACTGGCGCGCCAGACGCGCCTTGTCCCTGGCAAGTCCACAGTTCCGAGGCTGACCCTCGTTTCATGGTTCACGGTTCTGCGGAGCGAGGCAAGAACGATGCTGACGGAATTTTTCAGCAGCCTGCTAGGATTTTTTCTTGCCTGCTGAGGAAGAAGGAACCGGAGGACTTTTCTGTGGTGAAGCGTTCGCCGGAGCTGTCGACGTCGAGGGAGGCGCTGATTCTTGCGATTTCTTGACATCCATGATCTTGGTCCGAATCGTCGCTTCGCTGGTGAAGGGCGAGTTCGGATAGGTCTTGATCAGTTCCTGATAGCGAGCCAAGGCTCCCTCAGGCCGCGATTGGGACTCTTCCAACCGCGCCAGCTCAAATAATGCCTGATCCCGATTCAATGTACCGGGAGTATCCAAAATGCCGGTGAATGCCTTCACTGCCTGGTCTCGGTCTCCCTTGTGCAAGTACACATATGCCAGGCGTTGTTGCACCAACCCAGCCATTGAGGGGTTTGAACCGTATAATGCGAGAAATCGCTGATAGGCCTCAATCGCCGCGCTCAGTTCATTGGCCTGGACCAATGTATTTCCCAAATGGTACAAGGCGAGTGGCGCCGTGGAGGTTCGTGGATATTGATCGACAATTTGCCGATACTTCGCGATCGCTTCCTTGAGTGCCTGATCGGCCTTTTGAGGATCGTTGGCTGCAGGAGCGGTCAAGAGGCGCATGGCCTCTTGTTCAAGTTCTTGAGCTTTCTGCACCGCCTGGCGGTCGACATAAAAAACTCCTCCAACCACGGCAGCCGCGAGCACCAATACTCCCAAACCGACCAGCAAGCGGCGTCGGTAATCCCCTGCCCTATGCAGCGCATGGTCCAGCGAGCTCAACATGTGGGCTTCATCGACCGGGAGCGTTTTCGCCGGGACCTTGATACGGTAGCTCATGGATGGATTCGTCGGAGAGGGCGGAGTCCGTTTCCTCAAATGGTGTGGCGCCTTATACTCAGGATATCACGATTTTGTCAATGAGGCTGCTGCGGATCGTTCTCAGAAAACGCACCATCTCTCCTCTTGAAAGACAGGCCACTTCACATGTTTGAACAACGACTCAACGAATTGGCTGCGCAACATCTGACCAGACGCATCACTCCGCTCCATTCCGGCATCGGTCCGGTGGTTGAAATGGCAGGACGCCAGATCCTCCTACTCGCTTCGAACGACTATTTGGGGCTGGCTAGGCACCCGGAAGTGATTCAGGCCGCCATCGAGGCGACACAACGGTTTGGCACCGGCGCTGGAGCCTCTCGGTTGATCTCAGGTTCGTTGCCACCACATCAAGAGCTAGAGTCTGCCCTGGCAGAGTTCAAAGGAACCGAAGCCGCCCTGACCTTTAGCTCAGGCTACCTTGCGAACATTGGAACCATCCCTGCGCTGAGCGAACATGGTGGATTGATCCTGGCCGATCGCTTGTGCCATGCCAGCCTCATTGACGGCTGCCGTCTGAGCGCAGCCGACTTTCGCATTTATCGTCACAACGACACCGGCCACCTACAGTCCCTTCTGGCCAAGAGACGCCGGGCGCGACGCACCCTGATTGTGACCGACGGCCTGTTTAGTATGGACGGAGACCTCGCGCCGTTGCCTGAACTCAGTCGGTTAGCCCAGGAGTATGAGGCCGACCTCTATATCGATGACGCCCACGGCACGGGCGTGATGGGGCCACATGGACGAGGGACGGCCGAACATTTTGGTATCGAGGCACAGATCCCGTTTCAGATGGGAACCTTGGGCAAAGCCTTCGGCAGCAGTGGCGCCTACCTCGCTGGGCCCTCACTGTTGATCCACTACCTCATGAGCACGAGCCGATCCTTCATCTTTACCACGGCGCCCTCGCCAAGTTCGGCTGCTGCCGCCACGGCAGCGTTACGAATCTTGCAACGAGAACCGGAACGGCGAGCCCGCTTGTGGACCAACCGTGAACGGTTGTTCTCGGGATTGACGCAATTGGGATTCCATCTCTCCCCCAGCGTCAGTCCGATCATGCCGATCTTGGTCGGCAATGCCGAAACTGCGCTCACGTTTGCCGAACACCTGTTCGCAGAAGGCGTGTATGCTCCGGCGATTCGCCCTCCTACCGTTCCGGACGACACCAGTCGCATCCGCGTGACGGTGACCTCTGAGCATACATCCAGCCACGTCGACCAGGCCCTCGTCGCGTTTCAACGCGCAGGACGATCAGCGGGACTGATCTGATCGAAAGTCTCAGCTCTCTACACCTGACCACCGAGGAATTCACATAGCCGCTTCCGGCTATTTCCTTGCTTTCCCATCACCCTGTGGCATGATGCTCCCAAGTAGCCTTGAGGCCCGCAGGCCATCATCTCACTATTCTTTCTTATCGAGGAGTTCTGTTCATGGATATTTCGAAGCTCCTGACCTTCACGGCAAAGGAGGGCGCGTCAGATTGTCACATCAGCGCCGGCGAGCCACCGATGATCCGGATGAACGGGGACCTTAAGAAACTCGATCATCCTGCACTGACCGTCGAAGAAACTCACTCGCTGATCTATGACATGATGAGCGATACCCAACGGAAGAATTTTGAAGAAAAGCGCGAGTGCGATTTTTCCTTTGAGTTGGGCGACATCGCCCGATTCCGCGTCAATGTCTTCGTCCAAAACCGTGGGCTTGGCGCCGTCTTCCGAAACATTCCGACCGAGATCATTCCGATGGAAAAGCTCGGCATGCCTCCAATCGTGCGCCAGCTCTGCGATCGGGAAAAGGGGCTGATTCTTGTGACCGGCCCGACCGGATCAGGTAAATCGACGACGCTGGCCTCTATGGTCGATTATTTGAACAACACCTTCGAAGGGCACATCATCACGATCGAAGATCCGATCGAATTCATTCACAAGACAAAAAAATGCCTCGTGAATCAGCGAGAAATGGGCGTCCATACCCTGTCGTTCGCAAACGCGCTGAGAGCCTCTCTCCGCGAAGACCCTGACATCATACTCGTGGGGGAAATGCGCGACCTGGAAACCATCCAGCTCGCCTTGACTGCTGCCGAAACGGGCCACTTAGTCTTTGGCACACTCCACACTTCCAGCGCGCCGAAAACCATCGACCGCATCATCGACGCCTTTCCTCCGAACCAGCAGTCCCAGATTCGCACACAGCTCGCCGAAGCCTTAGAAGCCGTGATCACCCAAACCCTGCTGAAGAAAAAAACGGGCGGGCGTGTCGCCGCCCTCGAAATCATGGTCGCCACGACCGCGGTCAGAAATCTTATCCGCGAAGGTAAGTTGCACCAGATTCCCGGCATCATGCAAGCCAGTCAAAAAGACGGCATGCAAACGATGGACATGGCGCTGTTCGAGTTGGCGACCCGTGGAGTCGTCACAAAGGGCGAAGCTCAATCGCGCAGCATGAACCCGAATCTGTTTGGAACCGCAATGAGCGGTGCGGCCTAAGAGACCTGGCAGGAAAAACGAGGGCGGAGATGGATGTTCGCAGTCTCTTGAAAGTCATGGTGGATCAGGAAGCCTCGGACCTGTACCTGACCGTCGATTCGGCCCCCGCCTATCGTATCCACGGCTCGACCCAACAAACCTCCACACCTCCGTTTACCAACGAACAACTCGAAGCCCTCGCGCTCGCACTGATGCGCGGTCAGCAGCGTGGGGAATTCGAGGAGAAAATGGAGATGAACCTGGCTCTCTACTACAAAGAGCTCGGCCGTTTCCGTGTCAATATTTTTCGGCAGCGAGGGAACGTCGGCTTGGTCTTTCGGCATATCAAAGCCGAGATACAGACCGTCGAACAGTTGGGCTTGCCTCCGATTGTCAAAGACATCGCTATGACGAAGCGCGGGTTGGTGCTGGTAGTCGGAGCCACCGGTTCTGGAAAATCCACCACCCTCGCCGCCATGATCGATCACCGTAACTCCATCCACCCCGGCCATATCGTGACCGTGGAAGATCCGATCGAATTCGTCCACAGTCACAAACGATCGCTCGTCACGCAGCGAGAAGTCGGCTTCGACACACTTTCATTTCAAAATGCTCTCAAGAATACCCTGCGGCAGGCGCCGGATGTGATTCTGATCGGCGAAGTCCGGGACACAGAAACGATGGAAGCTGCAATCACCTTTGCGGAAACCGGACACCTTTGCATCGCCACCCTCCACTCGAACAACGCGAACCAGGCCATCGAACGCATTATGAATTTTTTTCCGGTGGAGCGGCATGCGCAGATTTATCTCCAATTGTCGCTCAATCTGCGCGCCATCATCTCGCAGCGGCTCGTGCCATCCGTGGACGGAAAACGAGCCCCTGCACTGGAAATCATGCTCGACACGCCCCGCGTTAAGGATCTTATCAAAAAGGCCGAGATCGATTTGCTTAAAGAAGCGATGGAGCAAGGGGTGGATGAAGGCTGTCAAACATTCGACTACGTCTTGTTCCAACTCTATAAACAGGAGCGGATTTCGCTCGAACAAGCTTTGATCAATGCTGACAGCGCCAACAATCTCCGGCTCAAGATTAAGCTTGAAGGTCTCAGAGGGGACGATGCGATCAGCGCACTCCTCGACAAAAAATCAGGCGACCCCACAACCGGTGCCTTCAAGATCCAGGGAGGTTCACCAGGCAATGTGACTCCGTTGCGCAAACGATAGTCTCTCCCCTCGCCGCTGACGCACCTCGTCACCGATCCGGCGAGGATCACCGCACTTACCCCACAGTATTCATGAACGCTTCTGCGACAACCGCCAACCGTGCTGCGTTTGTGCGCGAAGTGTGACACAGGACGAGATGCGTGTGATTGTACGGTCGTCTGCGAGACACGCCCCTCGACAGGCTCAGGGCGTCCCGAGCTTGTCGAGGGACGCTTCATGAAAAACGCGCTTCTGCGCAATTTCGCGACGCACCGTCATGAATGCAGTGGATTACTGAGCCGCAATACTCCCTTGTTGCTCAAGATACGACGCAATCTTCTCCAGCGAGAGAGCGCTGAGTTTCGCGCCATACCATGTCGGCATCGTACCGGCCGGATATCCTGGCACGACGAACAGCCCCGGTTCGATGACCGATTCGATCACATACTCATGCACCGTTTTCGCGTGGCCTCGATATGCCGGATCGACCAATCGCGCAGGCCCCGTGGTGCCTAATACGAGTGGCGGCCCTACGCGACCCTCAGCCCCAGGAATACCCGGAACGATGTGGCAAACTGGGCAACCGACTCTCGTAAATATCTCTGTAATCGGTTCGTCTCCTGTGACCAGCGAAACCCTCTCTGGGGGAACCGCCGCCACCGATGAAACAGGTACCGGCGTAACCGAAGAGGGATTAATGGAACGGAGGGCGAACAATGTCCCCAGTAGCAGCGCAACCACGATGAGGGGTGTGATAGATCGTTCAGGCATGGAACCAATCGCAGGGAAAATTCGGCAGGGCCCTAATGTGAAGAACCGCCATGGCTGGCTGAGTCGGGCTCTCTACTGCATGCTGACATTCTCCAACCCGCACAGGCCAGCGCCACTCACTTCGTCACATTCATCGCACAACGAAATCCGATCGTCCGATCTTCGAAATCCGGCTCAGCAGAGAACCTCGCCGTCACACGCAACGCAGATGGTACATCCGCCCATGACCCACCTCGCAGGACGCGCTTCTCCCCAATAGGTGGGCCGGATGGGTTCCTCTCAGGACTCTTGTGATAATAGTCACGTTCATACCAATCCGCCACCCACTCTGCTGCATTCCCCGCCATGTGAAAGACGCCAAACGGGCTTTCCCCACCCTCTTTAAGTCCATGCCGCACGCTCATTCCCTCAAGACCGCCGGTGACCGCCACCAACGTGATCGCTTCACTGACCCACATGCCTCGGTTGTAGTTTGCGATGTCGACGAACGGCTGCATCTCTCCCCACGGATACCGGCGCCCGTCAGTCCCCCGAGCCGCCTTCTCCCACTCAGCCTCGGTCGGAAGCTGTTTGCCTGCCCATCGGCAATAGGCGGCTGCCGATTCCCATCTCATCCCAATGGCCGGCCGATCTCCAACCGACGTCGCTGCCTCATCATCCCATGTCGGAGGAGATTCATATTTTCCCTCTTCCAAAAACTTCCTATAGAGGCTGAGGGTCACCTCATACCGATCCATGTAGTAAGCATCAAGCGTCACGGTGTGTTCAGGCCGCTCGTTTGGCAGACCATCGTCACTACCCATGGTGAAAGGACCAGCAGAGATAAGAACCATCGGAGCGCCATCCAATCCTCGACTGGCCTCGACCGACGGAGCCGCCTGCCCGACCTTCCATGGCTGTGGCTCTGCCGCTCCCAGACAGATTGCCCCTGTCATGAAGCTGATTCCAGTCCACAACATCGTCCGTTGTCCACGCATGGCTATCTCCACCGCCCGCCAGTGTATCCAGCCCGCACGACAAACTCAACGGAATGAAAAAACTGAAACGGAACGCCCGGTATGAATAAAGGAAAGACAGGATTGGTGTCCCCAATGGGAACCAACAAACCACGACGCATCCGCTCAGCTTCACCATATTAACCTGATGGTGGAGGCCGCATAACTGCTCGGCGCCCTCCCCACTACCGCGAGCCTACCGCTCAGAAGGTTCCTATCCCACTCCTGAAGCGTGTCCCGACCTCAACATCGGGACTGAGACACTTTCGGCTTCGCGTTCAGAAATTACTGATGAGGTCACCAAATAATGCGTTCCCGCCCTTCGACAGGCTCAGGGCAAACGGGCTTCAGGGCCACCGTTCGTGGTGAGCTTGTCGAACCATGAATGGACGCATACGCACTATTTGGTGGTCGGCTCAGTAGTAACCAAAAGGAACCCAGACGTCCTGGGCGACGGATCCGTCCCTGTGTACCCCCATAGCGGTTCTGGCCTTGCTCCATCGGGTACGGCTAACTAACGGGCTGCAGTGACTCGAACTGCAGAGGTGCTCGGAAACCTTCAAGGGGACCGGCACAACTGGAAAGCACGACATCTCATCCCGGATGACCGACTACCCGCGTTGCCTTTTACGAAACACCCACGGCGAGATCGACTTCGGGTCTGGCCAGAGGCCACGGTCGCCTTCACGGGCTTTAATCTCTAGCTCTGCGAGTGACTGATCAGCTGAATAATTGCAGTACCACCAGACTAGCCACGCCTTGACCAGTTTCTTGTTCAGCATCGCCCTACCAGACAACAACACCTTGCCAATCATGCGCCCGTAATTGTCGAGGCCGTAGCGTTCGCTCCGCCCAATCTGGGACAGATTCAAAAGATAACTTTCCGGAAGAAAGAATAGTCTACCTTGGCCGAGAGATCCCCATATGCCAATGGAAGCTCACCGAGACGCAGATCGATTCGACCCTGAAAGAGGCCGATGTCGGCTGCCCCGTCAACAAAATCTGGAGAAGCTACAGCCTCAGTTCCACGACCGACTAATTCATTACATGACATTCACTTCCTAAGCAGACATGGGCAAGCTTGCTCGAATTCTCAAGAGGTTGAGCACTACTGATCCACTGCTGCAATAGAGTGATCGTCATCGAAAAAACCGGTCCGATCTTGCTGTCGCGGATCATTGAATTCCAGCAACCTCTACCTACGCTATGCTGCCGTCAGTCCCCTCCTTAGGGGGATTGCCACCACGCAGTCATTTGTCCAGAATGCGCCGGTGTGCAGCTCGCAACGTGAGCTGGTAAGGGGCCGTGAAGAGTCCACTTCAATTCCGCTTTGTCAACCCTGAGAGGACAGTTCCTCAACAATGCGCTTTTGCAATTCAGAGACCTGACCACCTTACTGCGCTAGAAAGGGAACTAGAGACGACCGTTGTCACCCCCCCGTAGAGTATTTGCATTCCCGTTTCGAGATAGGGCCATCGAGCCAAGCAATGGTTACCTAATGCTTTCACTACGAGGCACAATGAGAAAGTTTGAGAATCTAGTTCTCCTTTGGGTTGGGGTCTGTGCAATATTAGCTTGTCTCCTCAGTCCAACGCTTGCCGTCGTAGAAGGCGCGACCTTGCCGGCAGGATTTTCAGAGTCCGTCGTCCTCTCCGGGTTGACAAGGCCGACCACGGTCCGTTTTTCGCCGGACGGACGGGTCTTTGTCGCGGAAAAAAGCGGGCTCATTAAGGTCTTCGCCAATCTCTCCGCCACCACGCCCACGGTGTTTCATGACTTGCGGACGAATGTGCATAATTTTTGGGACCGGGGACTGATGGGACTCGAACTGCACCCCAACTTTCCCACAGTGCCCTCGGTCTACGTCCTCTATACCTATAACAAAGACCCCAATAATGTCCAAGTGCCACGGTGGGCAGGGTCCGACGTCGCCTCCGATCCTTGCCCCACGCCTCCAGGCGCCACCACAGACGGATGCGTCGTGAGTGGCCGGTTGTCTCGGCTGGAGGTCTCCGCCGGCAGCAATGTCTCGACCGGAACCGAATCGGTCCTGATCGAAGGGTGGGGACAACAGTTTCCCAGTCACTCGATGGACACCGTCATGTTTGGTGCAGACGGGGCGCTGTACGCGTCTGCCGGGGATGGGGCCAGCTTTACCTTTGACGACTACGGCCAGGCTGGCATCCCGCTGAATCCGTTAGGAGATCCACCGGTAGGCATCGGGGGCCTGCAGACCCCTCCCACGGCGGAAGGTGGCAGGACCAGAGCACAGAGTCTGCGCCGGGTGAGCGGGCCGGCGGTCCTCAATGGCACCATCATCCGGATTGATCCGTTCACGGGCGCGGCCCTCGCCGATAACCCCCTCGCCGCCAATGCCGACCCCAACGCCCGCCGCATCGTGGGCTACGGATTGCGCAATCCCTTTCGGTTTACGTTCAGACCTGGCACCAATGACGTATGGGTCGGTGACGTCGGTAATGCCGTCTGGGAGGAGATTGACCGGATTCCCAATCCCCTCACGGCCCCGGTGCGAAATTTCGGCTGGCCCTGTTACGAAGGCGCCGCACCTCTGGCAAGCTACCAAGCGCTGGGTCTCAACATTTGCCAAACCCTCTATTCCCTGGCCGGTGGGCACACCGCGCCCTATTTTGCCTATCGTCACGACCAGCAAGTGGTGGCCGGAGAAACCTGCCCCACCGGCAGTTCTTCCATCTCGGGACTGGCATTCATTCAGGGGGGCACCTACCCCGCCTCGTATCAGGGCGCGCTGTTCTTCGCCGACCATTCCCGTAACTGTATTTGGAGCATGTTGGCAGGGGCGAGCGGCTTGCCCGATCCGGCGACCCGCGCCACGTTTGTGGCCGGCGCCGCGAATCCCGTCGACCTGCAAATTGGGCCAGGGGGCGACGTGTTCTATGTGGATTTCGATGGAGGGACCATCCGACGCATCCAGTACACCAGCGGCAATCAGGCCCCGAATGTCGTCATTCAGGCCACGCCGTTGGCTGGGCCACTCCCCCTTAACGTTACCTTTGATGGGAGTGCCTCAAGCGATCCAAACGCAGGAGATACCCTGACGTATTCATGGGATCTGAACGGCGACGGACTCTTCGGTGATGCCCTGACCGCTCAGACCTCTTACCAATACACACAGGCGAATCTTTACAACGTGCAGCTCAAAGTAACCGACAATCATGGAGCATCGAATATCGAAAGCATCTCGATCAAAGCAGGGAACCCCACGGCGTTTATTGATACCCCGGCGGCGAATACCCCCTGGCAGGTCGGCCAATCGCTGACCTTCTCCGGGCACGCCACCTCTCCAGGCCAGAACACGTTCCCGCCCTCGGCGTTTTCGTGGGAAATTATTCTGCATCATTGTCCCTCGAACTGTCACACGCACCCCCTTCAGAGTTTCTCCGGCGTCACGACGGGATCTTTCCCGGCGCCTGATCACGACTATCCGTCCCACCTCGAAATCAAACTGACGGTGACGGATGCTGCGGGCCTAACAGACACCGAGAGCGTCCTCCTTAATCCGCAAACTGTCACCCTGAACTTTGAGTCAACACCGTCGGGCTTAGAACTGGTCGTCGGCAACAGCAGCACTCCCACCCCCTTTACGAGGACCGTCATCCTGGGATCGGCGAACTCCGTCAGTGCCGCCACACCCCAGCCTTGGGGAGGCATACCCTATTACTTTACTTCCTGGTCCGATGGCGGCAACCAGTCGCACCTCATTTTTGGAACCGCTTCTGCGACCTATAGGGCAACATACAGCCTCACCGCCGACACCACCCTGCCAACAGTACCGAGCAGTCTCACGGGCAGTGTACTCAGCGGGACACAGATCAGCCTGAGTTGGCCCGCCTCAATGGATAACGTCGGCGTGACCGGCTACGAAGTGGAGCGCTGCCAAGGGGTCGGCTGCGCCACCTTCGCGCTGATCGCTACCCCCACCACGACCAGCTACACCGACACCAACACCACCCCCGGCACCAGTTATAGCTACCGGGTCCGGGCTCGGGATGCCGTGGGTAATGTCAGCCCCTATTCGCCCATCACCATGAACACGCTCCCCTCCGGCCGTATTATGTTGTTTACCGACACCTTCAATCGAGTGGATAATGCCGACCTTGGTGCGGCGTATACCGATTCCTATACCGGCCAAATAACCGGCAAAATTCTCTCGCAACGGCTCGTGCCATCGGCAGTGGGGGCCAAGCCTGCGGTGGAGCAGTATACCGGGGTCACGACGCCGAACGATCAGTGGAGCGAAGTCACGATCGGGGCGCTGACGAGTGGCGTGGTGGCACAAGTGGGCGCCCATGTCCGTTTGACCAACCCAACAACCTATAGCGGCTACCGCTGTTTTGCGGCCATCAACCAAACGAATAAAGCCGGCATTCGCCGATTCAATGCAGGG
>DATHTZ010000457.1:0-2740 GCA_035462675.1 Nitrospiraceae bacterium
CAGTAGGCCGACCAGTGTGAGCAACCAACCCTCCTCATCTTCGGCATAGGCCAGTGCCAGTAAACCGCCGGTGAAGACCCCCGTCATCAAGACGATCGTGCCGACATAGAGAAGCAATGGAAACCGGCCGCTCGTTCGCTGAAACGCGTCAGTTGTGGAGATGCGCACCTCCGTTGCTCGTTCGAGTTGAGGCATTCCCTTGCCGATCAGATAGAAACCGACATGGGCTTCTCGATCGTCTTCCCCTTTCCTGCCTGCACCCTGCTGTGCCAGGTGGATCGCGTGGCGCGCGACTTCGCGTTCCGAGAACCGACTACTCCTCGCCATCTTCTCCACCGCGTGACGGTAATGATCGCGAGTGGCAAAATCCATCTTGCCGTAGGCTGCAGCAGGATCCTCATTCAGCGCCCGCTCGACCACGCTCATCGTCTCAACGAACGTGCGCCAGTCCATCGCGCCAAGAAATCGGAGACTGCCGATGCTGTTGCTGATGGAAACCTGGTCGACAGCCTGCTGTTGGTTTTCCGATTGCACCGACTGCTCTATCGTTAAACCGGACTCGGAGAGCCGTTGCTCGATCCAGGTAAGCGGCAATGCCAAGGCGGGGCTCTGTCCCTGCAACCGGCGCGCGAACTCCGCCACAAACGCACTCGCCATCGGCGGGCTCGATCGCGCCATGTCTGCGATCACCAGAATCACGCTCTTCGGATCTTTCTCGGCGATTTCCATCATCTGATCCGCCCAGTAGTCAGCGCGATTGCGGTCGATCCTCTGGGCGGCGATCCGCGTGGCCGCGCGCCGGAGATTCTCGATCAGCGCCAGGCGGAGCATAATAGGGATGGCCCATAACTCGCCTAACGTGAGGTCGGTGATAGTCTGGTAGGCGGCCACGAAACTGCTGAGGCTTCCCGGGTCGACACGTCCATCGCCATGCGAAATCGTTTCGAGTGCGATGTCGTATACGCGCGGGAGCCCGACCGTTGAGCCATTCAGTAAGCGAGGCAGCTCCCGGCTGTACCCCTTAGGCAAGTGTCTCTTGGCCGTGCGAATCTGTTCTTCGATGAGATAGAAGTTATCGAGCAGCCATTCCCCGGCCGGCGTAATCCGACGGTTTGCCTTCACCGCCTCTGCCAACAGATCGCGGACTCCGATCAGGACCCCTTCATTCTCAGCCAGCCTGCTCAGAAGCTGGTCCGGAGCCTGTTCCGGGCTCAACTGGTGCAGAGCAGCTAGAGTCTTACCGTGTTGCTCCATTTGATCGGCGCTGAAGAGCTCCGAACGAAGCGGGGGCTCGCCACCGGCGTACTGTTCCGCTAAGTCGTTTTCGGGGAAGCTTGCCCTGAAATGGAGCAAACTTCCGAGATCGATTTTGCTGCTTACCTTCACGTGTGAGATCTCTTTCTTGGCAGGACGCTGAAAAAGTCCGCCAGCAGCGTTCTCGCATCGTTCAGATCCTCAACGTACCCCAGAGGGTACGCCTCGGCCTTTCACTCGCTGCGGCCTTGCTGGACGGCCTTTTTGAGCATCCTACGGGAATGTTCTCCAGTTGTGCCACTCGCGCGGGCCATCGAATTTTTATCGTGCAAGAAGTGTATTTCCGCATCCTATTGGAGGCAAGGGATCGTGAACCAGTTTGCACCAAGGTGGCGGATTGAATTGCCCTTCTTCAGCGCTTCCTGCATAGAGCAACACTCGGTTCGAGACGAGTGTCTCAAGACCAACGTGTGTGTCGAAGTCCGATGCGACACAGAAGATCGAGTGCCGGCGAGTAGACTGGGATGAGCAGCGACTGCACCGCTCCCTTAGACAGTGGATCCTAGCTGAACCCACTCAGCGGCAGATTCACACCAGACCGTCAAAAGCCCAGACATTCTCGTTCGCCGTGACCCGGCACGAGGGGAAGTCTCGACACTATACCTTACTTATCGGAAGTCTGATACACCGCGTAACTATACCAGTCCAGCCGCGCAAAATCTTCGATCAAATCTATCCAATTAGACGGAAGACAGTCTGGTCAAAATTGCTCAGTTTTAAGGATCCAGTTGGCAGGCGACTCACGCTCGTCCTAGTCTAAATCAACGAGGCTTCAAGAAGGGGAACCTACTCGTGGAGGACGATATTGAGGAGGGAATTGTGCACGTGCAACCCGCCGTTGTAGTATACGAAGCCCAGCTTGCGAAATTTGTTCATGAAAAAACTGACGCGGGAGCGCGTGGTGCCGATCATCTCGGCGAGCATTTCCTGACTGACCTTCGGAACGACCTGCTCCGGCTTGCCTTCTTTTCCAAAATGGGCCATTAACAACACAATCCTCGCCAGCCGTTTTTCGCTAGAATTGAAGAGGTGATCCACCAAGTCCTCTTGGATGCGAATGTTGCGACCCAGGAGATACGCGAGGAACAACTCGGAGAAGTCCGGTTCGTCGTGGAGCACACGGATCATTGCGGTTTTTTCAATGCGCACGAGAGTGGCGTCTTCCGTAGTGGTAGCGGTGGCCATGCACATCAGCTGCCCGGCAAGGCACCCTTCCCCGAAAAAACTGCCCTTCTCCAGTACCGCGATGACGACTTCTTTGCCCTGCTGCGAGACCACGGTCAGCATGACTTTGCTCGCCTGGATATAGAACACGGCATCCGCCGCATCCCCTTGCGAGAAGATAATCTGCTTCTGAGGGGACGTCAGAGTCGTTTTGCCGTTGCCGACCTGCTTGAGGAACGTCTGGGAATTAAACGGTACGATG
>DATHTZ010000458.1:0-2801 GCA_035462675.1 Nitrospiraceae bacterium
GTACCAAGTAGTCCAGGCACGCCTCTCGTGAGGACAATTGATCGCGAAACTCTCGCATGGTCGTTGGATAACCCGGCCGCCCCATAGCGACAAGGATCATCGAATTGCCTCTCCGGAGTCAACCGGATAAGCATGTGTTCGTATTCTCACCTCTCCTTGAGGTACTCATGCACGAACTGGACGGCCATCGCACCCTCACCGACGGCCGAGGCGACGCGCTTGACTGAGTTGGACCGCACGTCCCCAGCGGCGAACACCCCGGGGCGGCTGGTCTCCAGCAGGAACGGCTGCCGCGACGCTGTCCAGTAGTGGGACTGTGCCAGCGCCGTCCCGGTCATGACAAACCCCTTGGCGTCTCTCTCGATCTCCTGGGGCAGCCAGTCGGTCCTCGGCACCGCCCCAATGAAGCTGAACACGGCCGGAGTTTCCACCGTTCGCGCTTGCCCGGTCTCATTGTTGACGATCTCGACGGAGCCGAGGTGACTGTCGCCGTTCATACAGCAGACTGTCGTCTTGCAGAGCAACTCGATGTTGGCCGTCTGTTCGATCCGACGGACCAGATAACTGGACATGGTTTTGTGCAAATCATCGCCGCGGATCACGAGCAGCACGTGGCGGGCATGCTGGGCGAGAAACACGGCGCCCTGGCCGGCAGAATTGCCACCGCCCATGACCACGACCTGGGATCCCCGGCACATCTGCGCCTCGGAGAGAGTCACGGCATAGTAGACCCCTGTCCCTTCGAACCGTTCGCACCCCACCACGCCCAGCCGGCGGTAGTCGGCCCCGGTAGCGATTAGGAGGCACTTCGCTGTGACAGTCTCGTCGTCGTCCAGGTGCAGGATGGAATACGACTTCTCGAACCGCAGCCCAGTCACCGGCGTGGGGACAGACAGACGGGCACCGAACTTGTTGGCCTGGAGGATCGCGCGGTTGGCCAGATCACTCCCGGTCAGTCCGATCGGAAAGCCGAGATAGTTCTCGATCCGCATACTGCTGCCCGCCTGTCCGCCGGGTCCGCTGCGTTCCAGAACCACCGTCCGTAGACCTTCGGAGGCCCCGTAGACCGCAGCCGCCAACCCTGCCGGACCTGCCCCCACTACGACCAAGTCGTACACCACCTGCTCCAGCGGCTGGCGAATGCCGATCTCGTCGGCCAGCTGCCGGTTTGAGGGGTTGCGCAAGAGCAGTCTTTGACTGCAGGCGACCACGGGTGTATCGACCTCCGTCACACCGAACTGTTTGAGCAGCAGATCGACCCGCGGGTCCGTCTCCACGTCCACCCAGGTGAAGAGCACGCGGTTCTTGGCCAGGAAGTCGCGGACTCGGAAGGTATCGGTGGAGTAGCGAGACCCAATCACCCGCAGGCCGATGAAGTTTGGCAACTCATGCAGAAGCTGCCTCCGGGCAACGAACGCCTGGAGAATGATGTCGCTGACGGCCGGGCACTGGTTCAGGACCTGTCGCAGAGCCTCCCCCGAAACCTCGTACACTTCGCAATCGCCATGGGCAATGGCGCTAACTACCCTGGGATTGCCGGTCAAGTGCGAGACGTCGCCGGTGAACTGGCCCTTCCGATGGATCGTGAGTGTCTTCGGTTCGTCGCCGGAGTGATCGACGATCTCAATCTCGCCCGACTTGACGATGAAGAAGTTGAAGTCGTGGTCGCCGACCGCAAAGAGCGTCTGCCTGTTCCGATACAACTTAAGCGTGGCTTTGGTGCAACCGGCCAGCTCGGCGATTTGGGTCTCGTCGAGCGTCGGAAAGGCGATAGACTGAAGGTTGTGTTCGGGCATCCTTATTTCTCCTCCCCGATATGACAAGAAATAATTTACTTGGCTCAGTGTGGAATGATGAGTTCACCATCGAGATGATGATGCCATTTCCTACAGGTTCCGCTTCCCACACGATAATTGATCGGCACCTCTCGCTTGATTAATCCTCGCAACATTAGATCCTCAATCGGACCTGATTTCGGAATCGCCGCTTTGTAAAGGCAAGGAAAACATACCGGCTGATTGTTCTTACTCAGAAACAGGGTGCAGTCATCTGTGTTCTTTTCGAGCTTTACCATAGCCATCGATGCCTCCTTCTTTGGCTTGCCTTTAGGCCTTTCTCCTTCACAGATAGCAATTACCTCACTGCTTCTTTGCATTCGCGGGATCATTTCCTGTTATCGTGGTTGTCACGAATCTCTCTTGTTAGACCTCAAGGTCTTGATTGGTTTCCCAGATGAGCACTTCCATACCTGTGCTGGCGTCAGCCGTCAAGCGCCGCGCACCGGCGCCTGCGAGACGAACCGCATCGCCGGTATGGAGCGCACCGGCCCCTGCGAGCTCAGCATTCCCCTTGGTAATGAAGAGATGCAGATATGGCGCATCGGGAATCTGCACCGACTCCGCCGGCTTGAGTCGTCCACCCCAGAGTACGGCTCCCTGCTGCTTAATGGAGATCGCCGCATCATGACCACGCCCCGAGGCAATGGGAATCAGTCCCCCTCGCTCCAGCTCTCGGTTGATATCCAATTGCTCATAGCTCGGATTGATGCGTTCCGTATCGGGCGGGACCCACATCTGGATGAAATGCACGTTCTTGTCTGGCTGCGGGTTCATCTCTGAGTGCCAAATCCCTGTCCCGGCACTCATGCGCTGAGCAAGCCCAGGGTAGAGGATGCCGGTATTGCCCACCGAGTCCTTATGTTCCAGTTCACCGTCGAGCACCCAGGTGACGATCTCCATATCTTGATGGGGATGGGTGCGGAATCCTGTATTGGGTTTCACCACGTCATCGTTGCTCACCAA
>DATHTZ010000459.1:0-1681 GCA_035462675.1 Nitrospiraceae bacterium
AGGTAGTCCTGAGCGCTTCGTGACGTCGAACGAGTTCGCCAATGCTCCAGCGCAGGGCAACCTTATTGAGCGGGCCGTGCAACCGCACACAGGCCGGAATGTTATAGGCGGCTGCGTCGGGGGACAATTGATAGAGAAACCACATTCGTTCCTGCGCAAAGGACAGCGGCAGCGGCGTTCCCCGCGCGACCCGTGTGATGACCTGTCGTGCCACTTCTCGTGCCGGATTCTCCCCGCCCTGTGCCTTCCTGATCGCATCGGCTAAGGTGGCAATCGTCGGCCTCGCAAACACCTGCTGCAGAGGGAGTGCGATCCTGAACAAGGCTTGGGCCCTCGACACGAGTTGCGTGGCCAACAATGAATGGCCGCCCAACTCGAAGAAGTTGTCGTGTACCCCGACATCTTTGATGTGCAGGATTTCACTCCAGATGTGAGCCAACATCTGCTCCGTGGCATCCCGCGGGGCAAGATACTCGGAGGTTAACTCGACTTTGCTGGCACGACTATCAGCGGCGACACGGAGGGCTCGACGATCGACCTTTCCGTTCACCGTAAGCGGAAGAGTTTCCAGCTCGATGAATGACGAGGGAATCATGTGCGCGGGCAATAGGCAACGAAGTTGTTCTCGGAACTGCACAAGCCCCAGCCTATTATGGGGATGAGGCACGATGAACGCCACGATCCGCTTGTCTCCAGGTTGATCCTCCCGCACCTCGACCACGGCGCGTTCCAGATCCGGATGGCGATTCAAGACCGCTTCGATTTCCTCTAATTCGATACGATACCCTCGAATCTTCACCTGGCGGTCGACTCGACCTCGATAGTCCAGCTGCCCATCATGCCGCCAACGCACAAAATCTCCGGTCCGATAGAGGCGTGCTCCCGCTTGCTTTGAAAACGGATCGGGAACGAACTTCTCTTCGGTTAAGTCAGGCCGTCCCATATATCCCCGTGCGACCCCCACTCCGCCGACATAGAGTTCTCCTGCCACGCCCACCGGAACCGGCTGCCGATACCGGTCCAGCACGTAGACGGATGCCTGAGGAATCACTCGCCCGATCGGCAAATCGCCTTGCAGATCCTCGACCACACCGACCCCGGTGAGGTCGGCGACCGTCACAGCGACCGTCGTTTCCGTCGGCCCATAGGTGTTCAACAAGCGCACGCTGCTACCGACCGACTTGGCCCAACGCTGCACGATCTGCGGGAGGACACGCTCCCCGCCGATGATCACGGTCGTCACGGACGCAGGAAGCGCCACCCGCTCCAACTCCATACAGATGACAACTTCATGCCAATAGGACGTCGGCAAATCCAAGACAGTCACGTGCCAATCGCGGCACCGGTCCAGGAACCCCGACACGGAATCGACCATCGTGGAGATACGCAGTACCAGCATTCCTCCAGTTGTGAGACAGGGGAAAATTTCTTCGGCGGCCGTATCGAAGCTCAGCGATGCGAACTGAAGCACCCGGTCACGTGCCGTCAACCCGACGATGTCGGTAATAGCATGAACATAGTTGACAATCGACCGGTGTTCGATCATCACCCCCTTGGGATGACCGGTGGAACCGGAGGTATAAATCACGTAGGCCAAGTTGTCTGGTGCCTCCGTCCCCTCGACTACTCTATCGGAGAACCGCGCAATGGTTTCCCATTCTGAATCGAGGCAGATGGTATG
>DATHTZ010000460.1:0-1981 GCA_035462675.1 Nitrospiraceae bacterium
AATTCGTCCCTGCGAGAGCAGTGGGGTCGGAGCAAGCCTGGTGCAGGGAGCTTCCTTACAGAGCTCTCAGAGATCTCTCAGACGGAGGAGTGAAGGCGTGGGGATGTCGAGGGTGCATCGTCTCCGAGACACCAACGGTCAATCGGTTCGAGCAGGGAAGCACGACTTGCAGAAGGCGAAGTGCATACTCTCGGAGTCGTCGGTCTGTCCTGAGCGCATCGCGGTCTGCCACACAGGTCGGTGGACCTGGGACACAGACAATGGAAGAACCGTGCTGACGTCCCCCAAGAAGCAGATTCTCTTTTCGCAGGGGGACACGGCGGATGCGGTCTTCTATATCCAGGAGGGTCAGGTCAAGCTCCCGGTCGTGTCCCAAGAAAACAAGGAAGCAATGATCGCGATACTGGAAGGCGGGGCCTTTTTTGGAGAATCCTGCCTTGCCGGACGAACGGTTCGTCCCGCAACCGCGACCGCCGTGGAAGACTCCCGTCTCGTGCGTATCGACAAAGAGGTCATGATCCGTCTGCTGCACGAAGAGCCCGCCTTCTCCGAGCTGTTCCTCACCCATCTCCTGTCTCGCAACATTCGCATCCAAGAGGACGTGGTGGATCATCTCTTCAATTCCAGCGAGAAGCGGCTGGCGCGGGCGCTGTTGTTACTGGCCCACTGCGAGAAAGACGGCCGTATGGAGGCGGCCCTTCCGAAGATCAGCCAGGAAACGCTCGCCGAGATGATCGGCACCACGCGCGCCCGCGTTAGTTTCTTCATGAAGAGATTCCGAACGATGGGCTTCGTTCACTACGACAACGGTGGGTGGCACGTATACCGTTCCCTCTACACTGTCGTCCGCCACGGCTGGCACCCATCGTATGGTTGAATCGTCGCGCGCAGGGAACCGCGTCCTGAGGTCTGCCGAAAAAATGTTCCGCAGTGAGCAATTGTGATCAGATGACACGCTGTCTTTTTGGTAAACGATACTCAACCATTTAGAGGAGGAGCCCATGTCAAAACAAGCCGCAGCCCATCACAAAAAATCCGCCGAGCATCACGAGCACGCCGCGCGTCATCACAAAGAAGCAGCCAAGCACCATGAAGCCGGCGCACACGAGAAAGCGGCGCACCATGCCCACCTCGCGCAGGGCCATAGCCAACAGGCGATCGATGCGGAGGCGGACGCGGCGAAGGCCCATGTCGAACAGTATGGGAATAAGTAGCGGAGCGGCGAGATCCCTGTACGGCCCGTGACTCCGACCAGAGTGGAGGGGGCGACCATGTTCAATGCTCCCGCTACACGGAGTCATTGTGACCAGACAGCTGGTGGTCTGCTCGTCATTTGGTGAGCACGAGCGAGAGGGGGGATGACCAGGCCAGATCGATCGATAACGGAGACCTCATATCGAACACGGGAGGAGCCATCATGAACGCGGATCAATTCAAAGGGAGATGGATGCAGTTCAAAGGTGAGCTGAAAAAACAGTATGGCAAGTTTACCGACGATGACTTGAAGCAGATCGAAGGCAGCCACGACAAGTTCGTCGGCAAAGTCCAGGAACGGTATGGCGATCAAAAGGACGAACTCATGAAGTGGGCCGACCAGTGGCATCAGCAGTCTCAGCCGGACACCACAAAGAGAAAGACGTACTGACGGGAAATCACGAAGAGCGGGATGGCTCACGAAGCACTTTCACAATTCAGGTACGGGGAAGATCATGAAGACACCCTATTCGGTCACACTCTGTATCGCGCTGGTTGTCGGCGCGGCGTTCATCGCGACACCAGCCACCGCCGTGGACATATCCAAGGAAAAAGTGTTGGTCAACGACTCGTGGCTGACGGCGAAAACCAAGATCGCCCTCGCGGCCGATGCCCGGGTCAAAGGGAGACAGATCGAAGTCGAGACCACAGAGGGCCGCGTGATACTCCGCGGGAAGGTCGATTCCGACTAGGCGAAGCGTGCAGCGGAGGGGATCACCGCAGGACT
>DATHTZ010000461.1:0-11641 GCA_035462675.1 Nitrospiraceae bacterium
CCTTCTGTCACTGCTTGCTCTAGCTCATGCATTCGTCGGGGGCGGTCTTGAAGAAATATCTCGATGAGTTCAGCGAGCGGGGCTTGATCTCCATCTATCCACGTGGGGTGCTCTATCACTGCTGTGGCGGTTGTTCGCGCATGGTGCGGCAGAAGAGTTCGGTTAGTGGGGGTCGAAGGCGGTGCCGGTTTGCTGCTCGATCTGTTGAAAGGCTTCGTTATTGGGGAGAGATGTTCGTTCGGATCTTTCGGCGGTCAGTTCATCATAACGCACCCGCTAGCGGCCTTTGCCGTGGCGGCATTGTCGCTATCAATGCCCTGACGTACTGAGCAGGGGTGCCCTAAGCAGTCCCCGGCTCGATCGCGCCGCGCTTCACGTCACGCAGCAGTCGTTCGACGATCAGCCGCATGAAGAAGAAGCCCAGCTTCGGGTTCTGGTAGTACAGGCGGTAGATCTCCTGATCGGTCATCTGGTACAGCTCGCAGTCGGTCTCGCACACCACCGTCAGTGTGCGCACCTTCTCGGGCGAGAACAGGCCGATCTCGCCGATCAGTTCGCCCGGGCCGACACAGTGGTCGATGCCCTGCAACTTCAGCTTCCCGCTGGCCACGTACACAATCTCGTCGGCCACGTCGCCCTTGCGGAACAGCACCTCGCCGGCCTTATGCTTGCGCAGGTGCATGTGCGGCAGTAGCCATTCGGACACCGGCGATTCCACGGTGGCCTGCTCGACCTGCTTAGTCAGCCTGATGATTTCTAATAACCGCTTGGCATTGATCGGCAACAGGATAAAGTTCACAAGGAAAGTTGGAATTACGATCAACTTCGTGATTTGGTAGTCCGTGAGCAGCGGACTATAGATCAGATAGAGGACGTTGCTAGCCAATGCCAGCACCCGCAGGGATATCATGGCTTTCTGGAACTGACTGGCGACATAGAACGCTCCACCTAGTATGCCGATGGCGGTGGTGATGTCGAAATGCATGGATACTCGTTCCTTCTGAATATGCCTTGCGCGAATGATGTGTGCGGCAACGACTACCTCGAAGCCACAGACGGACCCTTCAATGGTATTTCATATGCCGACTCGGACGAATCCACCGGGCTGCGAAGGCGTCGACCGCTGCTTTTTTGAGATGATGGCCTCCTCGACCACTTGGCGCAAGTCGGTCTTGAGTATCATGAAGGTGCAGAGGCTAGATCGTGAGGGTGAGGTCCTCCTTAAGGACCGTTAAACCGGGGATATGCAATTCACGAAGTTCACGTAGGATCTCATCTTTGTATGCAGGCTTCAGATGGTAGGCATACACCGATATATCGTCGCGATCGAGTTTTCTGAATTCCTGAACGAGCAAATCCGGTGTGAGATGTTTACTCATGCGGGCGAGTTCAATCATGGAATTTGGAAAGGAACATTCGATAAAGGCGGTTTTGAGATGAGGGATGTGTTTCGCTTCGTGCCATAGCTCATCAGTGGAATAGGTGTCTCCACTATAGACAAACGCTGAGGAACGATCTTGTACAATAAATCCTGTGGTTGGAACGGTATGATTCACGAGGATTGGCGTGACGTCGATTCCTGAGAACGAATACACATTTCCGGGTTTCAGATATGACGAAGTAAGCGTGGGACGTTCCGGCGTAGGGATGCTGAAAAAATCGGGATACATATCCGTATTGAAGATGTGACGTTGCAGTCCGTGAACCACTTCAGGGATAGCCGCCACAACGATCGGGGCGCTCATCTGCTCGCTTAGGTTGTCGGCTAACATGGGCAGCCCTTTAATATGATCGAAATGAAGGTGTGAAAGAATAATGTGGCGGATCTGCCTCTGCTCGTTCAATGAGAGTTTCGTTGCCACAGTTCCGGCGTCAAGAAGAAGAGTTCCATTCAGTAAGAAGCCACACGTGTTGCAGGTGTGCGGCCCGGTTGCCTCTTGCAGAAGGGCATCAGAACCATGACAACCAAGAATTCGAATATTCACCCTGGAGGCTCCACTAAGCTGAGAGGAAGAAAGACAACCGCAGTATGGAGTAGGTGTAATGGTTCTCCGTTCTCTCTCGTAGCCATGTCTCCATCCTGCCGAGTACTGTTTCGCACAGGAAAGGCTCATACTTCAAGAAGTTATAATTTACTGGGTCACGGGATTTGAGTGAATAGACTCAAACGAGGGGGGAGTCTATTTGAGGGGGTAGCCTCGCTATCTGCGGGAAAACTATAATGACCTCACGGAACCAGAAAGATCAAATAATGATCTTCTTATGCTGGTAGACTTTTTCAGCATCCTGCTAATATGTGGCAAGTGCGGTCGATCACGAAGAGCTTTGAGCTTTATGGGGGAGCATCAGGAACGGCAAAAAATGATGGAGCTTTCCGCATTAGCTTACTCCGCTGAAGTAGCTACTTCGGCTACGAAGGCCTGGAGTTACGCAGTTTTTGGCGAAAGGGAATACAGTATGCGATCATTTCGCAGTTGATGCTGAGAGGCCGAGCATGTCAATGGGGAGAGTGTTCATTATTGATGACGAAGAGCATGTCAGAAAAACGGTCGGCCTCGTGCTGAAACAAGGTGGCTACGAAGTTCTTGAAGCAGCTGATGGTGAAGAAGCCATTGCCGTGATCCAATCCTGTTCCACCGGTTTTCCAGTTCGTGCAATCATCTGCGACATTGCTTTGCCAAAGGTGAATGGAAATGACCTCATCGCATTCATCCGGGCCAAGCTTCCGTCAGTGCCCGTCATCGTGCTGACTGGACACCCTGATGTCCAAGGAGCTGCTTCTCTGTTCAAGCTGGGCGTGGTGGACTATCTCATCAAGCCGGCTCAGTCACAAACGCTGTTGGATGCAGTCCGGCGGGCTATCGGAGAACAGGCGGTGTTTGAGTAGTACTCTGTGTCGTTCGTAAATCGTGAGCGAGACAAGCACGGTGTGCGCGACAGGCAAAGAAGTGCTGAGTTCTGGGTTGCCAAATTCTGAATGAGAAATGTGGAATGAGTTGGCCAGAAGAGATGACGGTCGGGATTCGAAGTTGGAGGTTTTCGGAACTTCGAATTTCACATTTCGAATTTTGAATTTCGGATCTCGCGAGTCTCGCGCGAATAACGAGACACGCCTCACGTTTTACGGTTCCTAGGAGCGTGTCGACTCTCCTGGCGTGTGAGGTAGTCGGATATGTATCTTCGTTCCAGCTCCAAGTTCACTTTCAACCCAGATCGTCCCCCCATGAGCTTCGACCACGTCCTTCACGATTTTCGTGCCGAGTCCCGTTCCGCCTGGCTTGGTGCTAATGGCGTGTTTGGTGAAGAGCCGATCTCTCACGTTCGGCAGCATCCCATCACCCGTATCGATGATCGAAACCACGATCGCGGCTTCAGACGTCGGGGGTTGTCCGCACACGGTCACGGAGCCGCCTGCGGGCACTTCGGGGATCGCGTTGTTGAGCAAATTAAAGAAGGCAGTATAGAGGCGTCGCTGGTCTGCCACGATCAACGGGAGTAACTCCAAGTTCTCGGTAAGCAGTCGGACATGTTTTTCCTGGGCAAGAATCCCCAGAGAGCGAAACACGTTGCTGACGATGGCGGCCACTTCGCATACGGAAAAATCAAGCGGGGTGCTGGCTTCTTTGACCGCATCCGCGATTTCCGCCACGCGATCGTGAATCCGGTGCGCGTCGTCCTTGAGCATGGCAATCACTTCATCGCAGAGTTCGCGACTCGCCTTCGCCCATTTGATCTCACTATCGGGGATATAATTCTGCAGCTCGTTGATTTCGGCCTGTAAAATTCCTGTGCCACAGACGATCGGCATGAGGAGATTTTTGATGTCGTGGGCAATGTCGCCCATCAACTGCGCCACCTCGGCAAGCTTGGCGGCTTCCACCAAACGTGTATGTTCAATTGCTGCAGCGGCGAGTGCAGAGATAATGGTGAGAATGGCTAGATCGTCTTGACCGAGGACTCCCTCCCCGCGCTTATTCATGACCTGTATGACGCCGATGGGGTCACCCTGCCAACGTTTAAGGGGGATCGTGATCATGTCATGGGTCACGGCGCCGGTCGCTTCATCGACTTTCTTAAAATGACGGGCATCGGTCTGTGCGTCAGGGACGATTTCGGGCACTCCCGTCCTATAGACTGTTCCGGCGATGCCCTCATACCAGGGCACCTCTGTGCCCGGTGGCACGGGTTTTTGACCGATGGAGTGATAAAATACGAGGGTACGCTTGTCGGTGTCGGCCAGCAGCACGGAGCCATTTTCCGCATTCACGACATCCAGCGCGATGTGAAGCGACTGTTCCAGCAGGTCTTGGAGTTTAATCTGTTGAGAGAAGACCTCCGACATTCGCCGCGCAGCCGTAAGCTCCAATTCTCGTCTGGCAAGGAGCCGCATAAGAGCTTCATGCGATTCGGGTTGGGGTAATTGCTGGGATGCGGTGTCGGAGGGTCGTCGAGTCGTCATGTCGATCCGTTTCCCGTGCGAGTTCGAAGCGGTCGTAAACTGTACGGCAACAGCCGAGGAATCTCAATCATGCTGAATCAGGACGCTTTGAACACGGATTGCTCCCTGCTCATTGCCGGTAATCGTAGAGCCATTGGTGTACCAGTTTCAGCACGAGACCGTTCGCTTTGCTCAGGCGGTGATGACGCAGTGGTGGCCGTGTTGTCCTCACCACCCTGCTGGAAATCGGAGTCCTTCGGCAAAACTGCCGATCAGTTTGTGAATGTGGCTGTTCGGCACTACGCTACATGATCAGATATTATCTCCCTCTAGTATCACCAATGGAAGTCCCTCAAGCTAGGTATCCCCTCATCTGAGGGGATAGGCATTGATCTTTATTCCGTATACTTGATACCCTGGTCTGCGCGAGAAGGGCAAAGAAGTTCTGAGTTTTGGGTTCTGAGTTAGGGGAGAACCGGGCGAGACGGGCAAAGAAGTTGCTCGCAGGCTGCTGAAAAATGGCTGTTTAGTTTATCTGGTTAGTTTCGTTCAACCAATCAAACCAAACAGACCAAATGAACAAGACAGGCTGGTAGACTTTTTCAACATCCTGAGAGGAATAAGGGCCTAACCTGGAAAAGGAGGAAAGACGTTATGAGTAAAGGGAGAGTGTTAGTCGTGGACGATGAGGCTGACGTGAGGAAATCCGTGCGCCTCATTTTATCGAAGGCGGGGTTCGATGTGGACGAAGCCGAAGATCCAGAAGCGGGAGTCGCCCTCGTGAAGTCGGGGCAGAATAAGTCGGCGCTCAGTGCGATTGTGAGCGATCTCAATATGCCGAGAATAAACGAGGTAATAGTAGTTCCCTATTTGCGTTCTCAGTTCCCTTCGTGTCCGATCATTGTGCTGAGCGGATCAAAAATGCTGGATAGATCCGCCAAACTGTTTAAGGACGCCGGCGTAGAATTCCTCGCGAAACCGATTGATCAAGAGAAGTTATTGAGCGCGGTGAACAAAGCCGTCAACAAGGGCTGATCAAGAGACAACGTTTAGGCTGGGGCCAAGGCTGAGCTGAAGAAAGTCAGGTCTTGGCTCAACCGTGACCTCCGAAAGCGCGTTCCTCGTGAAGCGCATCTCGTTATTCGCGCGAGACTCGCGAGAAAAGCGGGACGGGTCGGAGGTGTCATCTTCGCGAGTCACGTCTGTCGACACGTCGTGCTTGTCTCGCTCACGTTTCACGAACGTCGCTTCACATGCATTAAGAATGCGGTATCGTGGGGTCGAGGGGAAACCAAAGATGGAATGTCGTGCCCACACCAGGCTCGCTTGCCACCCAGATCTTCCCTTTGTGCGCGTCCACCACGTCCTTCACGATCTTGGTGCCGAGTCCAGTGCCGCCCTTCTTGGTGCTGATCGCCTTGGCTGAAAAGAGGCGGTCTCGAATTTCGGGAGGCATCCCCCGCCCTGTATCTGCTACAGCGAGTGCAATACCTCCTGAGTCCTGATCGAGGTGCCCCCGCACCGTGATCGAACCTCCCGGTGGTGTTTCTGGAATGGCGTTATTGATGAGATTATAAAACGCGTTGTAGAGTCTCCGCTCGTCGGCATGGAATTCCGGCAGTGACTCAAGGCCATCGGTTCTTAAGGTAATTTGCTTGTCCCGCGCGAGTACCTGAAGCGTGTGAAACACTTCGAGGACGACCGGCCCGACCGCGCAGAGCGCGAAGTTGGGAAGCGCACTCAACCCTTTGACGCAGTCGGCCATGTCTTTGACGCGATCATGCAACCGCCGGATGCCGTTCTGCGCCAGCTCGCCGGCTTCATCGCAGATCTCCTTGCTCGCCTTTTTCTCGCTCAACTCAGCCGTGCTCATCCCGCCGAACAGCTCGTTGACCTCCCCCCGCAGTAGCTCCATGCCGGCGCACACGGGGGTCAAGAGGTTTTTCAAGTCATGGCCGATGTCGCCGAGTAGCGTCACCACTTCAGCTTTCTTGGCGTCCTCGAATTGCTTCGCCTGTTGAATCGCCAGCGCGGCAAAGGCGGAAATGATCGTGAGGAGTCCGAGGTCGTGGTTCGTGAGTGGCTCCGCTCGTTTGTTTAGCACGTTCAGCACACCGATCGGCTCGCCTCGCCAGCGCCGGAGCGGCACGGTGATCATGTCCCGCGTGACGAAGCCAGTAGTCTGGTCAATCTGGCGAAGATGGCTGGAGTCCTGGTTGGCCTGGTTCGTAATCCGGGCCTCCCCGGATTGGAATACGGCGCCAGAAATTCCTTTATCCCAGGGAATGGCCGTTCCTCGGGGGACAGGCTTGTCACCGATCGAATACTGAAAGGTCAGCTCTTCTTTCTCCGGATCGGCAAGCAGAATGGAGCCCGCTTCGGCCCCGACCTCTTCAAGGGCTATGCGGAGGGTCGTTTCGACGAGTTCGTCGAGATCGATCGACTGAAACAGAGCCTGGCTGATGCGTTCAACCGCCTCCAGCTGCGTCTTGTAGTGAAGAAGCTCTGAAGCATCAGCCGTGCTTAATCGAGTGAAGTCGGTGCTCGGCTGGTTTTTCGCATCAGGGGAGGGTGACTGCGTCATTAACGATGTCCATGTGGAAGAAGGCTGAGGTGAAGGGTGGGCAGGGATCTGACGGTATTCATCTGAACCTCAATCTTGGTCTTAGCCTCGACCTCAGCCCGCCCGCGCGTACCTATAGCGGCTTTTCCGGCTTTGCGGTATCCCCTCATTCGTGGGGGACTCATCTGTGGGGATTGCCGAATAATAGCAGGGAGCATATAGAACCCGCAAGGTATGGCTTTGTCCGGAACGATTTGTTTACCCTGGAGGTACCTATGAGATATCTACGGTGCGTTGGGCTTGTGTCGTGTCTGCTGATCGTCGGAGTCCTGGGAGGACTGATGGTGCCGCTTTCGTCGGAAGCCGCGCCACCGACAGTATGGACAGTCACACTCCAGGTCGATGGGGGGTCCTCCATTTCGATTCTTAGCACAACATCCTCGACATGTACTGCGTCTGACATAACCCTGGGCTATAATTTCTGCTACCCGATTAATACTGCCGCAGTGGCCACCAGCAACCTCGTCAATAGTCGGCAGTTTAAGGTCCAAAATGCCACGGGCGCAACGGCGAGACTGAGAGTGGCCGACAAGAATGGCCAGGATAAGATCTCGTTAGCCGGGGTGCAATTTGTACCAGTGGGCACGTGGCCCACCAATGAATCACATACTCTGACAATAACCACGACGGTTAAATTGGACGCCACCACAGACCCCACCACCGGCGCCACCATCAACGTCAACAATGCTGGGCTATACAAATGGGCCCTGAGGACCGGCGGCGAGATCAAAGCCGTAGCCGTCAGCGGCTCCGCCAATGATGCAGTCAATGATCAGGTGGGATTTACAGGGAAGGGAACATTTAGTAGTTCCATTGTGAATGTCGCTATTTTAAGCCCTGCTGGTTCAGCGAAAAATTCCCAACCGCTGAGTTTTACAATCAAGGGCCCCGCTTCAATTGCCGATGTGAACTGGGCTGGTCTAACTAACACCGATATGGGGCAGGTTGATCCAACGTATCCGGGATTTAACTGCGCCACCACGTCGACGACCTGCACACCGACTATCACCACAACCTTCAAGGCCACGTTGGTTGGTCCGGACACGCTGGTTGTGCTGAACGGTACCGATGCGATTTGCGCGCTCTGCTCCGAAACGTTCAGTGCCAAGCAAACAAAACAACTCGCATTTTTAACGGGCGTAGAGAAGGCTCTAAAATTTTTAGAGCCCCTCATCCATAACTCAGCGCTAAAAGCAAAAATACACAGTTTAATAATCCAGATAGATGCGGTCCTAGTCGCGGCAAAAGCCCCCCCCTCAGATCCGTCATGCCCGGGTTCGGCGCTTGTCGCATTTGATATGGCCACCGAGGCTGCCGTCGACGGGTTGATTCTGGCCTCGGACGGCTCAAAGCCCGCGGAGCCCGCGCCGACTCATTATTACGCTGTGATCAGCAGCCCCGGCGTGACTTGGGGAGATGCGAAACTTGCGGCCGAAGAGCTGGGGGAGGGCTGGCACTTGGCCACAATCACTTCGGAGGTTGAACAGGCGATTATCAATAACCTGTTACCCGACCCCACCAGTTTTACTGGCCCTAACGCCCAACAGTACTGGATTGGAGGGGAACAACAAAATTGCGAAGGTGAGCCTGGCTGCAATTGGCAGTGGATCAACGAGGAAGGCATGTTTTGGGACAATGGCTCAACTGGCATGTTTGCGAACTGGGGAAATGATACAAATGGGCCAGGTGTGGGGGTACAGCCGGACAACGCTGGCGATGGCCAGAACCACTTGTCCTTGGATCACCGCTATGGATGGGGCTGGGATGACAACGATCAGTTCCTCGACGGATATATTCTTGGCTATGTTGCTGAAGGACCTAACCCGCTGCCGCCGCCGCCGGTGATTCCGTAGGGGGGGCCTCCGGTTCCATCGTGGGGCAGTGGCGCAATCGCAGTGAGAGTCGGTATACAACTCCGTGGGCTCTGTCAGGTACGAACACGAGTCGGTTCTCTCATCCATGGGGGGAGCAGCAGAGGCTGCTCCCCACTGTCACGAACGGGAAAGAGCTATGGATAAACGTAAACCGCAGTCGCGTCATGCTGATTCCATGAGGCAGGCCTTCCTGTCGGCGCTCCTCCCGACGCTCGTCCTGTTTCTGATTGCGCCGTTTGTCGGGAACGCGGAGGCGGTGACGAACATTACTTCAAGCGGTCTTGGCACAGAGGTTCCGCTTCAGCCGCCTTCCGATGGGGTCTACAATATTACCCATGGAACCAGACCGGGAGGTGGCCCCAACCTCTTTCACAGCTTCGGAGATTTCAGTATAGGCCAAGGGGATATCGCCAACTTCCTCAACGACTCCGGACTTACGACCACCAATGTCATTGGTCGCGTCACAGACGGACACATGTCAAACATCGATGGCATCATTCAAACCACCGGCTTTGGCAATGCCAATTTGTTTCTGGTGAATCCGTCCGGCATCGTCTTTGGGCCACACGGCTCGTTTAATGTGGGTGGGTCGGTTAGCTTTGCCACCGCACAGTACCTGCGCTTGTTCGACGGGCTCAACAGCGCGAATTTATATGCCAATCCCGCCAACGATGGCCTTGCGAACAGTGTCTTTGCTATGGCGCCTGTAGTCGACTTTGGATTTCTGTCGCCGGCCGCCTACGGGTTTTTAACCGTGCCCGATCCGAGTGCCACGATTACGGTCCGGGGCAGCGCCCTGTCAGTGCTTCCTGATCAGTCGATCTCGCTCGTCGGCGGGAATATCTCGATCCAAGCCGGCATGCTCGAAGACGGCACAATCCAAGCCGCCAGTCTTCACGCACCAGGCGGCCAGATTAATCTGGTGTCTGTGGCCTCGCCCGGCGAGGTGCTCGTCCCCAGCTTTCAAACAGGTCCGAACATCAACGGAGCATCCTTTACCACAATGGGGACAGTGACGCTCAAAGAAGGCGCGACGCTGGACGTGAGCGGCCAGCTTGACGAGTCTGGAGCTCCCATCGGCAATGGGAACAGCGGGACTGTGTTTGTGCGTGGGGGGCAGTTTGTCATGGAGGATGCTGCGACGATCCTGGCCAATACGGTGGGAGCGGTGGATGGCGCACGTACGGCTGTCGACATTCAGGTCTCGCACGATGTCGCACTCTCCAACGGATCAAATATTGTCACGAAAGCATCTGGGTCAGGCCGCGGCGGGGATGTTCATGTGACGGCCGATAGTCTGACGCTCGAGAACGGGTCGTCAATATTTACGGTGAGTCGTGATTTTACGGTGAGGTCTGAACGTCCCGTGGTGGGAGGGGATCTCTTCCTGAATGTGGAGACATTACGTCTTTTGGGTGGTTCGTCTGGCGGATCGCAGATCGGGAGCCTCTCCGGTGGAAGCGATCTGGATGGTGATGGGGTCGTGGATGTCACAGGAGTGGGCGGTAATATAACAGTGCAGGGGACGACCCATGGAGCGAACAGCGCGGCCGACTCAGTAGTGTTTTCAGGCGGCAGTAGCATAACCAGCGATGCGTCGGCGGAAAGCGGGGACGGCGGACGAATCTCCATCAGGGCCAATTCCTTGGACCTGTCTGGACATGACACCAACGATGTGGTCTCGACTATCAGCTCGTCCACCGCTGGGACAGGTCATGGCGGAGACATCGTGGTGGCGGTCCAGCGGCTACGCGTCATAGATGGTGCAACCATTACGAGTGGCACCAGTAGTACTGAGGGGAGTGCAGGAGCTGGCGGGACGGTGACGGTGCAAGGACTGGAAAGACCGGGAACCATGGCCAGCTCTGTGCTGCTTTCTGGTCCAAATACCGGTATTGTCTCAGACTCTGGCCTTGGCGTGCCAGGCGAAATCACAGTAAATGCCGAGACTCTGACCATCACGAATGGCGCCGCGATCGCTGCAGGCACTTCCACATCAACCGGGCCAGCGGGGAATGTGAAGGTCACAGCCGACTCCGTTGTAATCTCTGCTGATGGGCGGATCTTCAGTCGATCATTCGACCAAAACAGCGGCACGGTGACCATCAAGGCGAGTGAGTTGACCCTGGACAAGGGTTCGATCGTGACCATCACCGAAAGCGCCGGCCGCGGGGGGAACGTGGATCTGCAGGTCGTCGGGACCGTGAGTCTGACGAACGGCGCCCGCATCAATAGCCAAAGCGGAAGCGAAGAGGCACCCTTCAGTACGGGTCGGGCCGGCGACATTACGATGACTGTCGGGAGCCTGACGCTGGCGAATCATGCGGAAATCACCAGCAGCAGCAAGGGAACCGAGGTGGGTGCCGGCAATGCGGGCCACGTGACGATCACGTCTTCGGGTTCATTCACGAGCAACGCGAGTACGATCGCGACCTCGGCTGAGAATGCCAGGGGCGGGGATATCAACGTGACGGCACAGAGCGTGGCGCTGTCGAACGGGTCAGTCATGTCTGCGAGCAGCCGGTCGCCGCTGCTCCCAGACGGGGGAGGCAATGCGGGCAACATTACGATCAACAGCGCCTTGAATGTCGTCATGCAGAACAGCTCGGTGACGACCGAAGCCAGTCACGCGAGCGGTGGCGATATCGAGATCCGCGCACCGGACGCCGTGATGATCCAGCTGGTCAACAGCCAAGTCAGCACGTC
>DATHTZ010000462.1:0-5200 GCA_035462675.1 Nitrospiraceae bacterium
GTTTCCGTCTCAAAGGGTAAGCATGATGAAGCTGCCTTCTATTAATCTTGACCTATTGCGGTCGATCCCACTGATTCAGAAGTTGGGGCTTCTCCTCATGGTTCTTGCCGGGATTATCGTGGGCTTTTACTACTATGCCGCTGAGCCAAAATCTTCGGAGATTGCAGGGCTCCAGGGAGCGATCGGCACGCTCGACAGCGAGATTCAAACGTTGACCATTAAAGTCAAGCACCTTGATGAACTCATTGCTGCCAATAAGCAACTAGAGATTGAGCTTGCGAAAAAGAAAGAACGGCTGCCGCCTGAAGAGGAGGCGGTCATGTTGCTTAAACAGGTATCAGACTTGGGGATTCGCCTTGGACTCGACATTAAGCTGTGGAAACCGAGTCCCAAGAGCGAAGATCCATCGAAACTCTTTGTGCGGATGCCTGTGAATGTCGAGGTTTCCGGCGGCTACCATACCGCCGCCTTGTTTTTCGATCGAATCAACGCGATGCCTCGGATTGTGACGGTGTCCGGTCTTAAGATGGGGGCTCCAAAGATTGAGAAAGGACGGGTGGTCACACAGACGGTGTTTGACCTTGTCGCCTATGCGGCACCAGAGGAAACCAAGCTGGTTGCGGTGGTTCAGGCGACTTCTCAGAAGAAATAAGGCGCAAAGTCTTGGACGTGTGGGAGGCTATGAGCGGTGAATGCCATCTGTGAGAACTGGCGGTTGACCATGAAGACAACAAGCGCGATTATGATTGGATGTGCCGGCCTGCTCGTCGCAACTGGCCTGGGCTTTGCTGAGACAAGTCTAAGCGTTCACCTTGGGCAAATTAGCCCAATGCGGCAAGATTCCTTAAAAGTTCCTTCTCTCAACGACGTGCCGAGGCACGCACCATCTGCAATGCCAGTCGAGTCAGCTGGCGAAGGGAATGCTCAACCAGTTGCACCCAATACAATGTTGGACCCGGTGAGCATACGCTCTTATGACCCTTCTGGGCGACGCGATCCGTTCGCGCCAGTGTTGCAACTGGTGGGCCTTGGGCCGATTGACCCCACATTACCTCCTCTCCAGCGTGTTGGGCTCACGGAGATGAACCTGATCGCTGTGATATGGGGGGCGTATGGCTATACGGCTATGGTTCAGACTCCAGATGGAAATGGATATACGGTGCGTCGAGGAACGCGTATCGGTCCCAATAATGGCGTGGTAAGTGCCGTGACAGAGAAAGGTATTGTGGTGCAAGAACGGTTTACAGATGTGTATGGGAGCAAACAGGAGCGGGAATATGTCAAGCTCCTTCACCCGAAAGAGGGCGCAGAATGACACCTAAGCTGATCATGACAACCACAGCATTTGTTCGCGTGCTCTCGGCGGTGGGAGCGCTCAGTGTTCCGATGGCCATACCATCGATAGAGGCATCAACCGACGTACCTATGGTCGATTCAAGCTCGGCCTCGATCATCGAGGGCGGGCTTGCACTGACCCTGACTCACATAGATGTTCAGCGCGGTAAGGATAATATCCGGGTCATCATCTCGGGGGATGGCATGCTGGCCCACGAGGTGACACGTCTTGATGAGCGGCGCCTCATGATTGAAATTCCAGGTGTGGTTTCTGCCATAGGCAAGCCGATCATACCTGTGAATCACCAGATGTTGAAGCAAGTACGTTTGGGTTCTCATGCCGATAGAGTACGGGTAGTATTGGATGTTGCCGGTACGGCTGCATATTCGGTTGAACCGCGAGGCGCGGATCTTATTGTGACGCTTCTAGAAGACGCCAGAATGGATAGGGGGGCAGATGCAGATCCATACCGTACTGAGGCGGTCGAAACCATAAAGTCGGAAGGTCCTGTCATGCTGCCGGTTCAAATGGATGCTACCTCCCGGGTGGCCCATCGGGCCGTGGCCACGGTTCGGCGATCTTCAACGAAATTTCAAGTGCGGCCTGTCGAGATGACTTCCGAGGCAGAAGGCATCGAGAAAAGTACGCCAAAGGAAGATTTGGTTGTTGGAGAAACGCGTTATGTCGGCCGGCGTATTTCGCTCGATTTTCAGCAGGCCGACATCAGTAATGTGCTGCGCCTCATTGCCGAAGTAAGTGGTTTTAACATGGTCGTCGGTGAAGGGGTCAAAAGCAAGGTCACGATGAAGCTCGTGAGTGTGCCCTGGGATCAAGCGCTCGATATGATTTTGAAGATGAATGGGTTAGGCAAGATCAGGCAGAGCAATATCCTTTGGATCGATTCGCTGGCGAATATTGCCAAACAGCAGAATGAAGAAGCGCAGGCGAAGGATGCTAAGACGAAAGCAGAAGAACTGGTCGATCGGGTGTTCTATATTAGAAATCTACAAGCGACAGAACTCATGACGTCTCTTCGGCAGTACTTGAGCCCGAGAGGGTTGATGCAAATGAGTCAGGGGACCAATGCCTTAATCATCCGGGATACGGAAAGCAAGATTGGGGTGATGAAACAGCTGGTTGATGGGCTCGATCTCGAAGTACCTCAAGTCCAGATCGAAGCGAGGATAGTGCAGGCTGATACGACCTATTCTCGTTCGCTGGGTGTTCAGTGGGGTATCCAGAATCTGAACCAGCTCTCAGGTACTGGGGTGGCGAACTTCAGGTCAGGTGTTATCGGGCCATTTGGAAATCAAGCATCTAGTTTTCTGGTCAATCTTCCCGCCACCGTCGGTGGCTTAACGTCGACTCCTGGTGTCGGGTTCACGATTGGGAAAACCGATGGAGCGCTGTTGGATATACGGTTGTCTGCGGGCGAGCTGCTCGGCTTGAGTAAAGTCATTGCCGCGCCGAAGGTCACGACTTTGGACAAGCGGGAGGCCAAGATCTCACAGGGAGAATCGATCCCGTTCCAGACGACCTCCCTCCAGGGTACTCAGACGACCTTTGTAGATGCGAACTTGGAACTGAATGTGACTCCTCAGATTACTTCGCGGGACCCCAAGGAAGTCGGTAAGCAGATCATGATGAAGGTTCGCGCAACCAGAAACGCAGTCGGTGCACGAAGCAATCCAGCTGGTCCAAGTATTGACCGCCGTGAAGCCAATACACAGGTCATTATCCGCGATGGGGAGACCATGGTGATTGGCGGGGTCTTTATCGATACCCAGAACAACAGCGTGGTTGGCATTCCGTACCTCTCTCGGGTGCCTGTTCTGGGATGGCTCTTCAAGCAGAAAACCGAAGCTGTCGCGAAGCAAGAGCTGCTCATCTTCTTGACGCCCACTATCGTGAAGAGCTAGAAGGCTCGCTTCTAGCTCTTCATCATGGGGAAAATCAAGGGTGGTGAGCCGTCGTGGTTGATGCGTTATCCCAATCCTTCAGTACTTACCCGCCAGCTTTTTGCGTATTTCTGACATGGCCACAGCCGGCACTGCTCGGCGTATGAACATGCGACGGACGGTGGTTGTCTGCACGTGTGAGGCCGTGATACGCGATCCTTTGGAGTGGTGACGTATCTGAAAACCTTCTAGTTTCCCACTCGTTGTGGTACCATCCTGCCGATGTCAGCCATCGAGATTCATCAATATCGCCAGCGAAGTGCTTCGTGAATTCAGGCGTTTCTATCCAAGAAGAGCCGGATGGTCGACTGGTGCTATCTTGGGTCGGGGGAGCCCGTCGTTGAGCATGGCTGGTGTAGCAGAACAGATTGTACCGGTGACCTTAGGGGAGCGAAGCTACGACATCGCTCTTCATCCTGGGCTACTTTCGACAGTGGGCGACAGACTCAACGCCCTTACGACTTCTCCGAAGATCGGGGTTGTAACAGATAGACATGTGGCAAGCCATTATCTTCAAGAGACTCTCCACTCGCTTTGCAAAGCCGGATACGACCCGACTCCAATTATTCTGGTGCCGGGAGAGCAAACGAAGACGCTCGGAACAGTCGCCAAGGTTCTCGATGCGTTAGCCAAGCACAAGTTCGAACGCCAGTCCCTGTTGTTGGCTCTTGGTGGCGGAGTTATTGGTGATATCACCGGTTTTGTTGCAGCGATCTACCAACGAGGAATCCCGTTCGTACAAGTGCCGACTACGCTTGTGGCTCAAGTAGATTCCAGTGTCGGGGGCAAAACCGGTGTGGATCATCGGTTGGGAAAGAATCTTATCGGGGCGTTTCACCAGCCGCGTGCGGTACTGATCGACCCGCTCACGTTGCGCACTCTGCCACGCCGCGAATGGATTGCTGGTTTAGCCGAAGTGATTAAATACGGCATTATTGCCGACGAGGAGTTCTTCACTTTTCTGGAGCAGGAGATTCCTGCGCTGTTGAAACTCGAAGAGGAGTCGGTTTTCCACGCGATTAAACGATCTTGCGAGATCAAAGCGCAGGTGGTTTCCGCAGACGAGCGGGAGTCGGATCGCCGGCGTATTCTCAATTACGGCCACACGATCGGACATGCATTGGAGTCACTCTCGGGGTATCGTGGGTTGATCCATGGTGAAGCGGTTGGGATCGGATTGGTGCAAGAAGCGGATTTGGCTTGCCATATGGGTCTATGCGGGCGGGACGTTGTTGAACGGATCAGAAATCTGGTGCAGTGTGTCGGGTTGTCCGACCAGGTTTCACAGGCATCCTTTACGTCACTCTGGGGTGATATGCAACATGACAAGAAGGTGGTGGGAGGGCAGGTTGTCGGAGTATGGCCAGTGCGGATTGGGGAAGTGGTTATTCGACCAATCGAGCAGCAGGCCTGTGCCGCGTGGTTTCAGGGCAAGCAGGGCCGTGGGAGCCGAGCCTCGAGTGGCCGTCGGCCAGCTAACCATCCTGTCCGTCGAAAAGCTCATGCAGGAAAGTAACTCTCAATGATGACCAAACGCACGCCATCTGTGGCTCACCTCCAGCAGGCACTACGCGAAAAAACACGCGAAGTCGACGTGCTCCATCGGATCTCTGCGTCGATCAGCAACCAACTGGATCTCGAAGCCATTCTCAAACATATTGTCGAAGTCGTCGTCGAAGTCACCAAGGCGGATGCCTGCCTCCTCTACCTCTTGTCGGATAACCAAGACGAACTCATTTTGCGAGCCTCGAAAAATCCTCATCCGAAATTGATCGGCCGCATCACGATCGGTTTGGGGGAGGGCATCACTGGGTGGGTCGCTCAGGAACGGACGCGCGTCGTGATCCAGAGTAATGCGAACGATGATCCACGGTTTAAGTTTTTTCACAACCTTCCGGAAGACCGC
>DATHTZ010000463.1:0-5187 GCA_035462675.1 Nitrospiraceae bacterium
AAGCTCGTGTTCACCTTGTCCCTTGTCTTTGTCGCGTGTCTTCACGCCGGCCACTCGATAAAAGTTGTAGTCAGGATACTTGCCGGTCCCGCTGATCAGGAGATCTTCCTTCTCGTAGATCAGGTTCCGGCGTGCATATTCACTCTGTTCGAAATCCGGGATGAGTTGGATCGCATTTGTCGGACAGGCTTCCTCACACATTCCACAATAAATACAGCGCGAAAAATTGATCCGGAAGAATTCGGGATACCGACGATCCTGAGCCGTCGGGTCCTCAGTGGCCTGAAGCGCGATGCAATCGACAGGACAAGCCGCAGAACAGAGGTAGCAGGCGACACAGCGCTCTTCTCCGTCGGGATCTCTGGTCAGGACAATGCGTCCGCGCCAGCGCGGGGGCAAATAGGGTCGCTCTTCTGGATACTGAACGGTGACCGGCTTCGTAAAGGTCCGCTTAAAGACGATCCATAACCCCACGACCAGATTACGGGCATATGTCCATATGTTCTTCATACGTACGGCCGTTCTACAAGTATGAATCCCCTTCACACACGATCCGCTCAATGATTACTGCGACATGATGAGTCGCTGTCATCCGGCTTTCCACAACACCACCCCACCAGTCACAAGGAGATTGATCAACGCGAGGGGCATCACGACCTTCCAGCCGAATGACAGTAGCTGATCGAAGCGGAATCGGGGCCAGGTCGCGCGAATAAGGATGATCAGGACGATGAAGCCGGACATTTTCAGGGCAAACCACACCGCCGGCGGCAACCAGGGTCCGTGCCAACCGCCAAAGAAGAGGATTACGGTCATCGCCGAAAGGAGGATGACACTGAGGTATTCGCCGACAAAAAACATCCCGAATTTCATCCCGCTGTACTCCGTGTGATACCCGGCGACGAGCTCTGCTTCCGCCTCAGGCATATCGAACGGTGTGCGATGCGCTTCGGCCAGTCCAGCCATAAAGAAACCGAGAAACCCAAGGAATTGAGGGACCACGAACCATTGATGCCGCTGTGCGTCCACAATGTCACTCAAGTTAAACGACCCGGCCAACAGGACCGCTCCCATCAACGACAGCCCCATGAAGACCTCATAACTCAAGAGCTGTGCGATGGCCCGAAGACTGCCGAGAAACGCGAATTTGCTGTTGGATGCCCAGCCTCCGATGATCACGCTGTACGCAGCGAGGCTCGACATGGCTAAAAAGAACAGGACTCCCATGTTGAGATCGGCGACGACGAAGCTGGGCGCAATCGGCACCACGGCAAACGACATGAGTGCGGTGATCACGACGATGGCCGGCGTAATCACGAAGACGACCTTATCGGCGAAGGGCGGGATCCAGTCTTCTTTCGTGAAGATCTTGATCATATCCGCCAATGATTGCAGGCAACCGCCTGGCCCCAGACGGTTGGGGCCGTATCGTTCTTGCCAGACCCCGAGCAATCGACGTTCAACCCAGATCAGTAACCCGGCCAGCGTCAGTCCTCCGCCAAGGATGACGCCGATTGTCAGGGCCGTATGGCTCCAATCGGTCATGCAACCCTCCGCGTTCCTTCGGTCCGGATCGCCTCAAACAGATCGACCCAAACCGGCACTCGTACGCCGGATACCTCAGGCACAAGAGGCAGGCCTGCCGTACCCACCGGGGTAGAAGGCTCGAGGTGCACAGCAAGGCGGTATGTTGTTCCCTGCAAAACCAGGTCAATCGTGCTGCGATCCTCGAGGCTTAGCCGCGCTCCATCTGATGGATGCAAAGAGAGGAACGGTTGGGAAATGCGTTCGGTAATCGCCGGAGAGCGACTGCTGAGTTCGTCGCTCCCAAACACAGCGGACTGTGGAAGGAGCAACCATTGATGGGATGTCGGCTCAAACGCGCGTGGAATGGCAGTGAACCAACAGGGTGCCTTCGTCGCAACTGGCTCGATAAGCCTTACCCCCGGCATTTCGTCACGCAACGGTCCGCCGACTTCGTCCTGATACGTATTCACGGCCTGGATAGAATTCCAGCCGGGAGCCCAGAATTGGGAAATCAGCGGTGAGGGAAGCGGTCCTCGGTACCCCTCCATCGTGAATCCCAACGGCGAATTTGGGTCGACAGGGGGAGTCGGCTCGTGAACAGTCAGATGAGAGATCAGTGACGTGCGTCCACTACATCGCTCAGACTGTCTGGGGAATTTTTGACCCAGCAGACGAAAGCTCGCAGAGGGTGCGACCTCTCCGATGCGTGCTAACTCGGGAGCAGCCGCCGCCGTGGCGGAGACTGCATGGTCGAACTTGCGCCAGGTCGCGACTCCAGATACAGCATCTGCCTCCTGTGTTGTGGCACCGGCGAGATCACTTAGCCACCGCCAACTCTCTTTGACATCACCGTCCGGGACAAACACTTGGTAGAACCGCTGGGCCCGGCATTCCTGACTCACGAGTGTTCCGTCGGATTCAGGACCTGTAGCGGCCGGGAGGAGCACGTCGGCATGCGCGGCCGTGCGATGATCGAGGGAATCGAGCACAATCACGGTTTGTGCGGTATCAAGGAAGGTATCGACTTTTGCCTGCTCCGCGCGTCGGTATAAGTCATTCTCCAGTACGATCACGGTATCAGCCTGTCCCTGACTGATCGAGTCGAACGCATCATTCAAGCTTCCACCACCGAGTAACGCGAGCCCCGCGCTATTACACTCCGGAAGAACAAAGCTGAGCCGAGGCTGTTTTCCTTGTTGGTGCAAGGCCCAGGCAATATTGGCCGCCGCTTCAATCGTCGCCTGAGACCCGCTTGCCGTACCGGCGATGATCAGCGGCCGCTTTGCGTGGGTCAGTGCCTCGGCAATGCGTTGCGCGAGCTCCCTCACCTCGCAACTGAGATCAGGAACAGACGGTGCCCCGTGGCCGATAGTTCCCGCCACGGCGAATCCCAGCCGGGCAATATCGTCTGGCGCGGCGAAATAAGAATCGGTCGCATACGCATGAAACCAGGTACGCTGATACCCGACGAGGAACAGAGGACCTCGTCTGTTTTGCACGGCATTGCGCACAGCCGCCTCGTCCCACTGGGGAATCTTCAGCTCATCGACTCGTTCCATCGGCTGTTGGCGGATGGACTGCAGAAGAGCAAGCGCCAAGCGTGGCGCGTCATTCAGGAGGTCTGCGCCAAGGACGATGACTGCATCCGATTGTTCCGCGTCATGAATGGACGCGGAGGGCACGGGTCCGGTCCGCAGCACGTTGAGGATCGTAGAGAGGAGCTGGCGTTCGTGCTCGTCGATCCCCAGAACAAATTGCTGCGGTCCGACCAAGGACCGCAGCGCCACATTGGCCTCGAGCGAGGCGCGAGGCGACCCAATACCCACGATCCCACGGGCATGCCGTAAACGCTCTCCTGCAACCTCAAGCACGTGAGGCACTCCCGCCGGCTGCGCCGGCTTGGCACGATCACGCTCTGGCCGAACAAGAGCTCGCTTGATCCGATTGTCACTATTCACATATTCGTAACCGAATCGTCCTCGATCACACAAAAAATAACCGTTCACCTGGCTGTTAAACCGATTGGTGATCCGACGCAGAATACCGGACCGTTCACCAGCGGTGGTATTGCAGCCGAGGCTGCAATGTGGGCAAATCGATTGGGCTGATTGCAGATCCCATTTCCTCGTATAGTGATGGAAGAAGGTTTTGTCGGTGAATACGCCGGTCGGACAGACCTCCACAAGATTGCCGCTGAATTCATTCTCCAAGGCCCCATCCTGTTCCCGGCCAAAGTAGAGGGCGTCATGAGCCCCGAAGACATTGAGGTCTCGGCCACCCGCATAGTCTCGATAAAATCGCACGCAGCGGAAACATTGAATGCACCGATTCATCTCATGACGAATGAACGGGCCGAGGGATTGATTACGATGCGTCCGCTTCGGGAAGTGATAACGCCGATAGACATGTCCGGTCATGACCGTCATATCTTGCAAATGGCACTCCCCTCCTTCATCACACACGGGGCAGTCGTGTGGATGGTTCACCATCAGCCATTCGATGACTGACGCGCGAAAGGCTTTCGCTTCAGGATCATCAATCGAAATACGAGTACCATTGGTCGCTGGCGTCATGCAGGACATCACCAATCGACCGGACTGGTCACGATCGTCTTTGAACTGTTTGACCGCGCACTGACGGCATGCACCGACCGATCCCATGGCCGGGTGCCAGCAGAAATAGGGGACATTCAGCCCATGTCCGAGACAAGCGGCGAGCAAATTCTGCCGCTCATCGACGGTATAGCACTTGTTATCGACGATAATGGTAGCCATCGGTCTAGACCAGGATCCTGTGTTGTGCCGACTTCCTGCTCCAGGGACATCCTCCAGAACTGATGTGCCGCTCGAAGTCGTCGTGAAAGTATTTCAAGGCCGACTGCAACGGGGCCATCGCCCCGGGTGCAAGACCGCAGAAGGTGTGCCCGGGCGCAAGCCACTTGGTATGCATCTTGAGCAGCGACAGATCATCGCTGGTCGCGCGTCCCTCCTCGAGCGACGACAAAATTCTCGCCACCCACGGCAACCCTTCCCGACAAGGCGTACACCAGCCACAGGACTCTCGGGCAAAGAACTTTTCTACATTCAACACGAATCCAACGGGACAGGTGTGGTCGTCCAGTACGATCATGGTGGCGGTGCCAAGACGACCGACCTCGGGCGGGATCGAAGAAAAATCCATGGGGAGATCCAAGTGTTCCTCGGTCATAAATGCGGTGGATATGCCGCCGGGCAATAAGCCTCGGAAGCGAACGCCCTCGGCCATTCCTCCGGCGTATCGTTCCAATAATTCACGTGCGGTCGTGCCGAGCGGTAATTCCCACCATCCAGGATTGGTGACACGACCGCTTACGCCGTAGATCTTCGTGCCACCGTCCTGACTCCGACTCAAACGGTGATACCAGTCAGAGCCATGATTGATGATATGTGGGAGGTTGTATAAGGTCTCGACGTTCTGCACGATGGTCGGTTGTCCCCATAAGCCGACCGTTTGTGGAAAGGGAGGTTTTGCACGGGGAACCGCTCGCTTGCCTTCCAACGCATTGATCAGCGCCGTTTCTTCTCCACAGATATACCGGCCGGAACTGGCATGGAGGTGAAGGTCAAATCGAAATCCCGTCCCAGGAAGAGGCTGACCGAGATACCCTGCCTCGTACGCCTC
>DATHTZ010000464.1:0-3579 GCA_035462675.1 Nitrospiraceae bacterium
TATCGAGTTGCGGGCGGAGGTCGGCAAAGACCTGCTGAATCTGCAAGTCTCGCTGTGCCTCGATGGCCTGGCTGTACAGACCGGCGCGGGCCTCAAGCCACTGCCGCAACAGCCGTGTCTTGCCGACGCGACGCCGGCCAAACACCACCAACAGCCCGCCACACTTCGCCGCAGCGTCCAGTTCACGCAATTCCACGTTCCGGTTGACGAATTCCATGTTCATATCCGGCAGCCTACTCGATGGCATGATGCTTGTCAAACATTATGCTTTCAAGACATAATAATACAGGCACCGGTAACATACGTGGGTGAGACACCCGGAAGCAACTCGGAAGGCGAATGCTTCCGAGTTCGGATCCGACACCGGGGGCGAGCGGACAGCGTAAGCCTTCGAGTTGCACCCGGAGAATTGACCTTGCAAATAAAATTGGTTCATCTGGTTAGTTTCGTTCAACCAAAACACCAGACAAACCAAACAACAATCTTCGGATGCTGGTGGACTTCTTCAGCCTCCTGTTGGTGCTTCAGGGCTTTGGCCTGAACCTCTCGGAGCATGTCCTTGAGATACGGCGTGGTGATCGCTCGTGAGATGAGATGTTTCATCGAACTCCGGAGTCCCCGTCCTTCTCATCTCATCCCCCTCGCAGTTGACCGGCCCGCATGATTCACGAGAGTTCGTCACGAAACCGCAGAGACGCCACGCGAGACGGGTGCGCGGAGCCGCGAGGCGGGATAACACCACACCTGGGAGTTCCGAAGTGGGCGTGCCCCCTTCGTGGGGATTCTACAAGTGGGCTGGCCCCCTTGTAAGAGTGGGCGAGGCAAGTTTCTGGGCCGAACTCACGAGGGAGGCATACGTGAAACAGTATATTGACTGACCGAGTGGCGAGCCCGCCCGCGTCCAGGTGCGTCGTCACCGCGCTTGCGAGGTCGAGCGCCCTTTGTATGATCCTGGCGCGAAGAAAGAGTACCGCAATGAGTTCTAATTTTCGCGTCGGCGGTTGCAGGAGCAGTCATCGTGAATAATGCGGGCTAACGTCCTTCTATTGGGAGCTCTTCCACGAGTTTTTCGGAAAAGAGCGGGGTCTGGAACACCCAACGCACGCCGGCTTGCACGGTCCAGTCCAAACCCAAAAATGTATCCCTTCCCACCACTCCTGCGCCGGATGCGGCAAAGACGTTCCAATGCTTATCAAAACGATGGCCGACCTCGCCCAGCAGGTTCATCGTGGTCTTTCGGTTATTGTTCCAATCCATGTCCCATTCCATGGACGCTGTGGTCCACCATCGCTCGGACCAGATGGTGTTGACCGCTGACGAGACTCGCATGAAGTGGATGTCGCGACGGCTGGGATCACCCCCGACAGAGTTGAAGTCCTGGAGAAATGTAATGAATAACGAGCGCAGCCTGGCCAACGGGACCGCCACCGCGGCTGCTGGCCCAAGGGTATATTTTCCCGTGCTCAGTCGATCGTTCGAGCCTGTCGGAAACGTGACATCGGTGCCGACGAACAGGGCCACATTCGGAGAGGCATACAGCCGGTGGCCCGTTCGAACCAGAAAATCGCTCGCGCCATTCGTCGTGAATCCGCGGGCCTGGTTCAGATCGGCGAACACATAGGGCATGGTCATTCGCACGATCCAGTTGGGTGTGATGGGCAGTCGAACCTCGGCGACCGCGGTGTCGAGACGCAGATTGTTGGTGAACGCATTCTTCCCATACGTCAGTTCATAGTACCCGTTGATGGCGGTGGGGTCTGTACCGAAGGCCTTGGCGGCCGCCGAGAGGCGCGTTCGTTCTCCTTCGAGGCGCGCGCGCTCTTCAGGATTGGCACCCTGCAGCAGTGTTTGCAGCGGGCGGCGTTTACCCTCCGCCGGCTTCGCCTCAGGTTTGGCATTTTCGGTACTTTCAGCTACTGCGGCGGCTGCCGGCGTCGTACCTCCCCCCGCCACAACTAGCGAAAGAGTCACGAGGAAAATGAGCAGGTAGCCCGCCCTCGTAACCGCCCCTGCACTCTGGTATTCCCATGGCGAATCTCTTCCATCATCCATCGACAGACGGACCTCTTATCTGTCACGTAGCGCTTGGCAAAATGTCACGGTTGATCATGATGCAGCGCTCAAGGTAGGAATGAAAAGAAACGGTCGCGTGTCCCAAATCACAACGAGGTTCCATCATGTTTGAGAAAAGCACCGTAAGGTTAGATCAACATTCCTGGACGCAGTCAGAGCCGGCTACTTCTTCCCGGCTTTGGTCTGAAGCGTTTGGAACATGTCCTTGAGATACGGTGCGGTGATCGCTCGGGAAACAGGATGCTTCATGGAACTTCCGAACCCCCCGACTTGGTCTGTCGAGACCCGGCCGATGTAAAACAAGAACGTACCGTCCTTGGTTGGGAGTGCAGCGACGCCCTGCAGCATGCTGTTGTAATCGTGGCTCGTATAATACTGACGCTCGACGGCAAATGCGGCATCGCCCACATGGTACAGCATACGGTGAACCAGGACGTAGGTTGGGCGTCCAAACACGTCGATGTTGAGCCAGTAGAAGAATTCTTCCAGGTTCTTGGCCTCATCCTGATCAAGCCCCTTCGGATAGTTGAGCAAAAATTTATGAAAAGCCGGGAGATGTTTGGCCACACCGCTTAACTCTTTGGAAGACAGAAGTAATTCATCGCCCGCATTCCGCTGTTCCCCTCGGCCACGCTCATAAGGCGCGATGCCTGACAGTCCCTTGCTCCGATAGGCTTGGTAGCGGGCCAGCAGCCCCTGGCGGATAAGGGTCTCGACTTTTTGTACGGGCACGGCATCCGCAGCGCCCCCTGCCTTGAGCGCTTGAAAACCTGCCATCTCTTTCGCGTCCAGATTCAGTGCGTCGCCCGGTTCTGCGTTCAGATAACGCAGGGCTTCCTTTTCTGGGTTCGGTTGCAACTTCACGCCGGCCAAATCCGTCATGGTGCCTTCTCCCGTGATCCGGCCATGCGCCGTGATCACCGAGACTTCTTTCAACACGAGGGCCTGTCGATACATCTCGAACAGATCCTCTTTTTTTGCCTTCACCAGAAAGACCATGCCGAGTGCCAGTTCCCGATCCGACCCTTCGCTCGGCGACCAATCGACAATATTTCCTTTCCGGACTTGTTCTTGATCACTGTCCGAGAGGTGCAATTCCTTCATGATTTCGTCGGCTGTCGGCAGCGCGGCTGCGTTAGGGATGGGTCCGCAGAACATCAAACCTATCCAGATGCTGAGGGCGGCGCAGGTGACGATTCGGCGGGTCCTGAACCAGTGATGGAGGCTAACGAAATGGGGATAGGTTGTCGTCATGTGTTGGTTCATCAGTCTTCTCCTATACAGGATGCTGAAACAGTCGCTCTTCTCACTCGCCCGACCCCGGCGCGCCCTCCCCCATGCGGCGTTCTCGCGTCGCTCAGAGGCTCAACATATCGAAGCGTAGGATTCGGCTCTTCGCTCGCTGCGCCTTGCTGAACGGCCTTTTTGAGCATCCTGAGGTTACTGAGGCCTCAGTACCGTCATGCAAGATTCAAACGGTATTTTGTGTATATACTGAGTCTTTCC
>DATHTZ010000465.1:0-5058 GCA_035462675.1 Nitrospiraceae bacterium
AGGTCGCCTGCGAGCGAAATACTCAGGGCGCCGATCAGCAGCCAGACCATGAAGCTGATGGTCAAATGCAACCAGGCTCCAGCCAAAGACGGCCAATGCCCGCTCCGTAGTACTCCCAAAATCGCCATGCCGCTCTTTCCAGCCTAATGTGTCCGAGTTGTCCATCTCATCTGTTGAGTTCGTGCCATCATAGGGGACGCCGTTTCGTTCGCGCAAGAGAACGAAACACAATCTCGTCGTTCGTCACTCGTCCGAAGCATAGAGCATATGGCCGATACCATGACGGTATAATACGTATGAGGACTGTCTCTATCCGTGCGATATGCCATTACCTATCAGCTCCGTTCTCCCGTGAAACAACGCTTCATGCTTCACGAGTTACAGCTCTCTTCTACCGGCTGACTTTTTCAGCACCCAGGCAGAGGCTCTTATGATAATCTCGGCAGTCATGAGTCCGCGCAACAAGGATCTCAACGAAGAACCGATCGAACCGGAGGTCTTGGACCCGTCCGAGGAGGAGATCGCCGCGATCAGTCCACCTCCAGAAGTGCCTCCCCTTGTAGCCCTGGAACATCCTCACACCACAGAATCGACAGCCGTGGTGCCGGTTACGGCGCTCCAACAATATTTGGCCGAGGTCCGTCTCCATCCCTATCTCTCCAAAGAAGAAGAGCTCCGCCTGTTCCATGAATATAAAGTTCAGGGCAGCCGCGATGCCGCGGTAAAGCTCATCATGGCTAACCTACGCGTGTCCATCTCGATTGCCGCCGAATACCTCCATACCGGCGCCGACCACATGGACCTCATTCAAGAAGGCAATGTCGGACTAATGCATGCCATCAAAAAGTTCGACCCGGCGAAAAACGTGCGCTTTTACGCCTATGCCGCCTGGTGGTCGCGGGCCTATATTCTTCGCTATTTGCTGAACAACTATCGGCTGGTCAAGATCGGAACGACCCAAGACCAACGGAAGCTGTTCTATAACCTCAAAAAAGAAAAAGCCAAACTCGAACGGGAGGGGTTCGCTCCAGACACGAAGTTACTTGCCGACCGCCTGAACGTGCGGGAGCGAGACGTCATCGAGATGGGGCAGCGGCTGGGCAACTGGGAACTTTCTCTGGACCAACCGCTCGGCGAGGACCAGGAAGGCAGCCTACTCGATGTGCTCCCCTCCCAACAGGTTCCAGCGGACGAGCAACTTGCACACACCCAATTACAGACACTCTTCCGTGCCAAGCTCGCCGAATTCGTCAAGACGCTCGATGAACGGGACGAAGACATCTTGCGGAATCGAATTCTCTCGGAAACCCCACTGACTCTGGACGACCTCGGCGCCAAATACTCCATCACCAAAGAGCGAACCAGACAACTAGAAGTCCGCATCATCAAACGCTTGCGCGACTACATTAAGAAAGACATCAAAGATTTTGACCACTTGAAGATCTGACGGCAGTCTCACCCATTAAAAAAGAAATCCTGGAATATTAAATTCTCAATAGGTTATGATGCCAGGATCGGTGTTCTGAGGGTGTGTGGAAGAATTTCATTGTTGCCCCCCTTGACTTGGACGAACCCGGGGCTATCTACATTCCCGTGTCCAAGGATCAGGAGTTCTGCTCGTTCTGGAGTACTACCGTTACCCCATCGAGTCCGATCCTGTCATCGTCGATATTCACTGGTATAACTTCATGAGGAGGGTGTTGCTATGAGCACTGCAGCCAAGGAAAAGACAGAGAAAAAGGACTTAGCCAAGGGGTTCCAGCCTCTGGGGGACCGGGTGTTCGTCACCTACACCGAGGAATTGGACCGGACCTCGGGCGGGATTTACGTCCCGGACAGCGCGAAAGAGAAGCCACAACGAGGCATCGTCCAAGCCATCGGCAAGAAGGTTGAGCATGTGAAAGTCGGCGACCAGGTCCTGTTCGACAAATATTCCGGCAGCAAGCTCCGGATCGAAGACGAAGATTGCTTGATCCTCAAGGAAGAAGATATCCTCGGGGTCTTCACGAGCTAATCTCTACCAACACACACTACGACGGTAATACATAAAGGGGGAAAGACTATGGCAAAGCAACTTATGTACGGTGACGCAGCGCGCGCGTCCATCCTCAGAGGGGTGAACCAGCTCGCCGACGCCGTAAAGGCAACACTCGGTCCCAAGGGCCGTAACGCAATTCTCGACAAGAAGTTCGGCGCCCCGACGATTACCAAAGACGGCGTGACCGTGGCCAAAGAAGTCGAACTCAAGAATCCGTACGAGAACATGGGTGCCCAACTTGTGCGCGAAGTCGCCAGCAAGACCAGCGACACGGCAGGCGACGGAACCACGACCGCGACAGTGCTTGCGCAAGCCATCTATCGCGAAGGCGCCAAGAACATCACCGCCGGCGCGAACCCGATGGAAATCCAGCGCGGGATCAACAAGGCAGTCGAAGTGGTGATCGGTGAGCTGAAGAAGCTGAGCAAGCCCTGCCAAAACAAGACCGAGATCTCCCAAGTCGGGACGATTTCGGCCAACAACGACAAGACCATCGGCGACCTCATCGCAGAAGCGATGGAGAAAGTCGGCAAAGACGGCGTGATCACGGTCGAGGAAGCCAAGTCCATGACCACATCACTGGACGTGGTTGAAGGTATGCAATTCGACCGCGGCTACATCTCCCCCTACTTCGTCACCAACGCCGAGCGGATGGAAGCCGTCATGGAAGACCCGCTCATTCTCATTTCCGAGAAGAAGATCAGCAGCATGAAGGACTTGCTGCCGGTCCTCGAGCAGGTCGCCAAGTTGGGCAAGCCGCTCGTAATTCTCGCTGAAGACGTGGAAGGCGAAGCCTTGGCGACTCTGGTAGTAAACAAGCTCCGCGGCACGCTCAACGTGACGGCCATCAAGGCCCCTGGATTCGGTGATCGCCGCAAGGCCATGCTGGAAGATATCTCGATCCTTACCGGCGGCCAGGTGATCTCGGAAGATATCGGCATCAAGCTGGAAAATGTGAAGCTCACGGACCTCGGCCGCGCCAAGCGCATCACGGTCGACAAGGACAACACCACGATCGTGGAAGGCTTTGGCGATTCGAAGAAGATCGAAGGCCGCGTCAAGCAGATCAAGGCACAGATCGACGAGACGACCTCCGACTACGACCGGGAGAAGCTCCAAGAGCGGCTCGCGAAGCTCGTAGGCGGTGTGGCCGTCATCAACGTCGGCGCCGCGACCGAAACCGAAATGAAGGAAAAGAAGGCGCGCGTCGAAGACGCGTTGCACGCCACCAAGGCAGCCGTCGAAGAAGGCATCGTCCCCGGCGGCGGAACAGCCTATCTCCGTTGCCTCGGCGCGCTGGATTCGCTCAAGCTGAACGCTGAACAGCAGGTGGGTGTCAATATCATCCGCCGCGCGCTCGAAGAGCCGATTCGTCAAATTGCATTCAATGCTGGAATGGAAGGCTCGGTCATCGTTGAGAAAGTGCGTAATGACAAGAATTCCAACGGCGGCTACAACGCTGCGACCGAGGAATATGTGGACATGATCAAGTCCGGCATCATCGATCCGACTAAGGTATCGCGTTGCGCATTACAGAATGCGGCGAGCGTGGCGGGATTGATGCTCACGACCGAGGTGATGATCACTGAACTGCCGGAAGAGAAGAAAGAGTCGGCCGGTGGTGGCGGTGGTGGACACAACCACGGCATGGAAGGCATGTACTAAGACAAGAACTAAGAGCGAATGGCGTAGGCCGGTAGCTCGAAGTAAAGACCGAAGGGCTCGGCGGATCGTCCGCCGGGCCTTTCGTGTTTCTTGGCTCCTTACTGGGCTACAATGAGCGGTGAGCGTCAGTTTGAATGGGCGGAGGAAACGTCCCGTGATCGTCGAAGTCGAATCAAACAAGAATTGTGAGGTAAGTGTCTTTGCGCGGTTCAAGGAAATCGGCCCCGCTCGACCGATCCTGCAAGTTCGACTCTACGACCGAAACCCTGCCGGGGAGTGGTACTGGGTCATAGGCTGGAGCGACGATGAACAGACACCTGCTTGCCTGGCCTATGCCCAGCTAGTCGAAGACTCCGGTGCAGGCCTGACTCACCTAGTCTATGGAGGGCTGTACGGCTTGCGGTTCAGGCCGTTCGACAACGAGGAGCCTTGGAGTCTTGAAAGCCCACATCAATGGGGAGAAACATACCTTTCACTCGCCAGTGATCGCGACCTGCGATATGGCGACTAGCCACCTCCAGCCACTCCACTGGCCTGGAGCCGAATCTTCTCCTCCACGCTCGCCATGAACTCAGCAAACTGTTCGGGCTGTGGAGCCGTTCTCGGGTCGAAGCAACCGGCATCTCGTAACTTGTGCAAGTAATTGAACTCGGTGAGCCACTTGCTCAAGTTGGTTCTTTCTTCCGCAAGAGAATAGTAAATCTCGTGGAGCGGTGTCTCAGGCGCAGAGCTTTGTATGGCCCGAACAGAGTTGAGTATGGTTGACACCGTCTTCTTGCGAACGAGTTGCATGCCCATTGGTGAATTCATGAAATAGACCAAGATCGCACCAGCAACGATGACCGCAAGAACAATCAAGAGGATTTCCATGAGATTGAGCCTACACCCGGCAAGGAGAACGGCACAAGTCGCTTGCAGACACGACAAGAAACCTAGGGTGTTCCCGCTTTAGATTCTCATTCGCGAAGGGGACTATTTCGTCCCGCGAACAGGGAGGAGACGGCGCACCGGGCCTCCGGATTTATTCTGATACTGGGCGATAAACATTTCGCTCGCGATGCGGGCGTGATTCTCAGCATCCTCTCGCGTCGCGAAGCGAGCCTCCCCCACCTGCCACCACTGTCTCGCACTCACGCTCTCTCCTAATAACTCCGTCACCGACACCTTCAACGCCTTCGCCAATCGCACCAGAGTGCTCAACGAAGGATCGTGCTGTCCCAATTCCAGCCGTGTCAGGAACGTGCGCGACAGGCCTGCGGTCACGGCGAGTTGCTCTTGCGTCAGACCACGGCGGGTTCGTAAATGCTGGAGCTGTTTGCCGAACCGCTGAATCGCACGCATGAGGCACCCCGATA
>DATHTZ010000466.1:0-4581 GCA_035462675.1 Nitrospiraceae bacterium
AGGATGAGGACGATCACTTGAACATCCCGCTTTTGTGTCAATTCTCGCATAGCGGCAAATGTCCGCTTTAGCTTCGCAAAATTGGGGTGCTCTTCTACTGCCGATTGGGGTTTGCGGCTCCAGTCTTCGTATTTATCCGAGAACAGCACTGCTGCGCCGTCGGGCAGATTCCGAATCGTGATCCCCCCCTTGGATAGTGGGTGTGATCGAGTCAGTATGTTGTTTGCCAGTCGGTTTAAGGGCGATCTGTTCCGAAACGTGCGACAATGCACAAGCCATTGTCCGAAAGAATTTTGCCACGGCAACTTGTCAAGATCCCAGACGTTCCCGCCCTCATCATCCATGTCATTTCCAACATAGAGTGTCCACACTAACAACGCCTGGGGCTTGACTTTGAGTCGAGGCCATTCAATGGCGAAGTTAATGTATTCATCGTACGGTCCTCCAGGATAGCCCAAGTTGTATGTCCTGATTCCCTGTCGCTGAAGAAGCTCCGAGAAAATACTTTCCTGGGAAGTGCCCCATCCGGCGGTATTAGAGTCACCGAGGGCAATAAGATCGATCTGATCCGGCACCTTCTCATTCCGAAAACCTGCCTCGTCAGTACGAAACACGATCCGCCGCCTTTCCTGCAAGACAGGGTTGCCATGCACGGCGGCGAGATCTCCATACAATTCATCAACCAGATCGAGGAGACTATCCCAGCGGGCCACAATAGGCAGCGGCGGGTGGCTGTGCGAATACACATTTAAGGCGGTGTAGTTCAGCCGGCGCTCTAGAAACGGGCGAAGCGCGATGTCGCTGATGACAAGCGTGAGTGAGACGGCCATAATCGCCATGACTGTGGGGAGAAGGAACGCTAGCGGCTTGCGGGAAAGGATGAAAAAAAGAATGGGCAAAAGTACAGCGACTTCAAACCATCCGCTTTTCAGCACTCCTTCCGCATAGAGCAGTCCGGGGCTGGCCAGTGACATCGCACCGAACCAACACCGTGTCCTTCGCTGATTCAGATCAATAGCCATTGCCTCTTTGCCCAGTTAAATCTCTTGGTAGTCAGACTCAAGCATGCGCCGCATCATGAATGCGGCCCTTATAGCACAAAAGGCTGATACATCATAATTGCTTGCCACGCTCGGAGGTCTCCATTGACCCACCGCGCTTCCTATATAACCATGTTGTACTTCACATAAATTGTGGGCAGGTAGCTTAGTTAGATCGATGCATGCCTTCCCCCTGAATTTACTCAACACCCATCGGAGAGGAAGACAGCCGAGTCCCTCTCAACAGAATACCGAGCGAGTGCCCCTGGATGTCTCTTGAGAAATGGAGAATCGAAGTGGGGTGGATTCTTCGCATAATTGATCGATGGTATGCAATGTTCAATAAACTGTCCAAACATTAAGTGGGGCAGTACATTTTCTCGCTTGCCACTAACATCGGAGCTCCTATAAAGATCATCTCTCAACGCTACGGCAAGCATCTCACCGCTAGAATGAATTCAGACAAGTTGGTGAAACTTACAGTTGGGGCAAGACAATTATCACTACATTTAGACAGCTTGCTGCCGTGCGCCTGATGACGCGGATCGTGACAATAGAAATGGAATCGCGGTGATCTTGTTGATTCAGAAGTGCGTGAGCCTCAATGATAGGAGTCTCGCCCGCTATAAATCCGGAACATTGTTTCTTGGAAGGGGGAATATTCATGACAGAGCTTGACCGGTTGCTGGTGCAGAAATTTACAAGAATTTTCCAGCCTGGCGAACCAGTTTTAGAGATCGGTTCCCATCAACTCAAGGCAGGAGGAGATGCGTATCATGATCTGCGACCATTTTTCCCGGGAAGGAAATATATCGGATCGGATTTTTCGCCTGGCCCTGGGGTCGATTGTGCTGCGGATGCCACAAGGCTCGGGATACGAGAACGAGCGGTCGGGACCGTCGTGATGGTTTCGACAATCGAACACGTTTTCCGTGTGTTCGATGCTTTCGGAGAGATCGCAAGGGTCTTGGCGACAAACGGAGCCGTCGTGGTGACATCTCACATGGATTGCGGAATTCATGCGTATCCAAGCGACTATTGGCGATTTACTCCGGAGGCATTTGCACGACTACTCGACCATTTTCCAGCAAAGATTGTTGGATACCAGGGGCTTTCCTATAATCCATTTGTCGTATTCGCAATAGGGTTCAAGGAAGTGCCTGAGAACTTCGACCAATTGGCTGCGCGGTTTCGTTGCGAACTTGAACAATCGATGAATACTGCGAAAGGTGCGCTGCCAATGAAACACAAGATTTCCCGGATGCGCCGTCTTTTCTTGTGGCGTTTATTTGGGTCGAAGGATTCCTTTCGCAAGCTTCGAGATGAGCATGTGATCGGGTGGCACAGCCAAATGACCTAAGGAGAAACGAGTTACAAGGCCTCAATGAACCTGAGTAGGCCGAGCAGATGCCTTGGGAGGTTATTGAGTGACATGGTTCACACAAGCAATCAGACGCTTCGACGCCGTCTCTACTTCATCGACCGAAATTAACTTCATGCAGTTTTGCTCTCCGCGGTGGCAGGTAGGATGGAAGCATGTGCGGCAATCCAATCCTTTGTAGATCACTTCGATCGCCTCTCCCCGAGGCCCCCATTCAGCAGGATTCGACGGGCCGAACAACGCCACCACGGGAGTACCCACTGCCGCGGCAATGTGCATTGCGCCACTATCACTTCCTACGAAGAGCGCTGACTTTTTGGCAATGGCCGAGAACTGTTTAATGGTTGTACGGCCTGCCATGATGACGGGGTTACTCTTCGCCATCTGTCGAATCTGTTGCGCGAGATCGATGTCTTGATCGCTGCCTCCGATCAACACTTGGCAACCATACTGGGATGTGAGACGGTCGGCCAGCTCCGCAAACCGCTCCGGAGGCCAAGCCTTAAACCAATACCGGGCGCCGGGCTGTAAGATCACCATCGACTGCGATCGCTGAACGCCGAGTTGATCCAGCACTTGATCCGCACTGTTCGCCTCTTCCTGGGTCAGCCAAAGTTGAGGATCCCTTGAGCCGGCTTGGATGCCCAGAGATTTAAGGGATTCCAGATCCCGGTCAATCCGGTGCTGCACACCTGGCATGGACTGGACGACCTGTGTGTAGTAGTGCCCGCGCCACCGTTGTTCGTCGTTGAATCCAATGCGAACCGGCGCTCCGCTGATCCAACTCATAAATGCAGACCGGTCTCCATCCGTCAAATCGATCACCGTATCGAATCGCCGCCGACGCAACCCGGCTATAAGCTGCGATTGTGCTGCCAGAGATCCTTTGTCGAGGACCAATATCTCGTTCATGTCCGGGTTACCGGACAACACGTCTTCCGTTCCGCGATTCACCATCATCGTGACCCGGACATCGGGTCGTGCCGCTTTGATGGCACTGACGGTCGGCGTCGCCAATAAGACGTCACCGATGTAGCGGAGTTTAATGATGAGGATGTTGCGCATGCTCATGAATCGCAAATCGGTAATCGCAAGAACCAGCCAGTTTGCGTTCCTCTCGCTAAACGCTTAAAGTTGGGTGCTTAACGATCATCGCGGCATAGCTCCCGGTACAGCCCGACTGTCTTTATCGCCGCCTGCTCCCATGAGAACTGCTTGGCACGAGCGAATCCTTTGACCTTCAAGGCGGTTCGAAGCGGCTCATCCTCAAGCGCACGGATCATCGCGTCTCCGAGCGCGCGCGCATCTTGCGGGTCTGCCAGCAACGCGGCATCACCCGCCACCTCCGCTAATGCTGTCGAATTGGACGTGAGCACCGGAGCCCCACAGGCCATCGCTTCCAATACAGGCATCCCAAACCCTTCGTACAACGAAGGGAAGACAAACACATCAGTGGAGGAATACAACAACTGCAAGTCCTTCGTGGACAACCGGCCTGGACAAAGCACCCTTTCCGATAAGCTGCGCCTTCGAGCCGTTTCCTCATAATTCCCGAACGGATGGATCGGCGAGCCGACAAGGACCAACATTCTCGATCCCAGTTTCTTCCGCACCATCTCCGCCGCCTCAAGAAATATCCGGTGATTCTTGCGCGGGTCTGCCCCTCCAATAAATAAGACATAGTGCTCGCCCTTGAGACCGATCCGTTTCCGCAACTCCGCCATCGCCTGATCATCCCGGCGTGGCGCGAAATCCTCCGACACTCCGTTGGGAATCACCCTGATGTGTTCGCGTTTCAAACCATACAGTTCAACCAGTTCTCTCGCGGAAAACTCGGACACCGTGATAATTTTTCTGGCTCGTAGCGCGGTTTGTCTTGTCTTGAACGACGACGGCCATTGGCCCAACATCTTCTTCGAGTACTCAGGGTGGCGATCCAGCCAAAGATCGTGAATAGTCACGACCCCGCCATAGCGCCCGACAGCTTGCATTTTGAAGTTGGTCCCATGGTAGAGATCCAAACGATCGGATGAGCCCCGCTTCCCCATGCTGTTCCGGCCGCCGTATGCCGCACTGAGCCGCCGTATGCCGCACTGAGCCGGCCTCCGGCGGCTCTCCGGCCCTGGGGCCGGCGGGCGGAGCCATGGAAGAAGCTAATTC
>DATHTZ010000467.1:0-3959 GCA_035462675.1 Nitrospiraceae bacterium
GGGACCCGCATCCCAGTGCGACTTGTCTACCAATGCACCCAAGCCGGTAATACCGTGGAGATGATCCGGCAGGCCTATCCTCATCTGACCCCCGCCCAGATCCACGATGCCCTCAGCTATGCCTATGATCATCTCGCAGAGATCGAACAGGAGATCCGGCGGGAAGACCAGGCCTACGAGCATGGAAAGACGCAGCCATCCCACTAACCTTCTTCCTCGACGAAAACATCGATGCCGCCTTGGCGCCGCAATTGCGGACACGGGGCATTGATGCCCGCAACGTTTACGACCTCCGGCAACAAGGTTGGTCTGATGCTGGGCTGCTCCAGTCCAGTGCGGCCGACGGACGCGTCGTCGTCACGCACAACATTCGCGACTTCGTGGCGCTGCATCACACCTACCGTGCCAGGTTGCAACAAGTTTTCAATGAGCAACAGATCAGGCTTACTCACACACCTGATGATGAAGCGCAGGTGCTCCGTGTCGGAAAGTTGTTAGGAGCTGTAATATTCGTTGATACGTCCTTCCAAAAAGAGTTGCGAGGTAGCTACTACGCTGACGCATCTAAAGCAGAGGAAGGCACGCACACCGAATACAGCGCTAGTGTTTCTATACGGGGAGTAAACGTTGAAACAAGCGAGGTGCTGTGGAGCGGAATGGCTAGATACCCTAACCCCGTCGGTGGAATCGAGGATGCCCTTGCTAAGTTGACCTGCCAAGCCCTTGCGACCGGGTGGGGCTTTCGCCCTCCTGGCCAGCACGAGATCACCTCACAAGCCATGTACTCGGTCGGTGAAAGCAATAGCCCACTGCAGGACTGAATGAGAGGCAAACCGTAAGATGGATGTGATGACTTACAACGGTTATGAGATCAGGGCCGTGCCTCATCAACTGGCTGACTCGGGGGAATGGACGGTCAACATTGTCACTCTCAAGCATCACTCCGATCGGGTTGCCAGCAGGCAGTTCAGCGCTTCCAGTACCTTCAGGTCCAGAGATGAAACTGTTAGGCATTGTTTGGCCTTCGGACAACAGATCATAGATGGGAAATCCGAGAAGTGTTCTGTGAAAGACCTGTAGGCTGGACGCGTCCATGACAAGACCCGAGCGCCATGTCGCCGGCCTTTCCATTTAGATGTTAGATGCCAATTCCGTGCGAAGGCCGGAGCGGTTCCAGATATCTTATTGTCTCCCAACCCAGAAAAATGGGCCTGAAACCTGGTCATAGCCTCGAGCCTTGGAGAACGCCATATGCCGATTGACCGTGAGTAAGTCGAGAGGTTCCTCAGCAAGGTTGATGCTGAGATCATTCCCGCCATAACCGCAGGCGCGCCACGGCTCCAGGGGCATCAGAAGCTCCTCGCCAACTATCAGGCCGCGCGCACTAATTGGAAGTGCGGAACAGTCGAGCATATACAAGGGATTACCGCGGCCGTGAATGAGCTATGCATCGCTAGGCGCATTCTGGAGGACAAGAAGGTCACATCTGCATCCTATGAACCGCAATTGGACGGTACGGCCAAAACTATCGATTTCCTTGTGTGCTTGGTCGGGACTGAGGCCCGCATCTTCTACGATGTGAAGACTGTCCAACCCGAGGAGCGGGATGCATGGGACCGGTACGAAAGAATGAAAAGCGAAGGTCGGTTTACGCCCCACACTAAGTTAGAGCTGGAACAAGAGGGAATGGGAGGAGAAATCGCTCACGAACTCTTTGCATCCAGGCAGAAGTTTCTCGAAAACACTCTGGAGCTAGAGGCAAAGATCCGATCGCTTCCTAAGCAAACTCTGACCTTCTTTCGTCCAATCTTTTGCGGTGACGGTTTCCGGTGGCGGCGCGATTACTTGGAAGATTTCGCGGACTTCTACTTCTCAGGGCATTGCCGGACAGATGATGCCTTGGGTTCGATGCAAACCCACTCTTTGGCCGAGAAAGGAATCACCTTTGATCGTAGTATCCATGGGTTCTGCTACTTTGCGCGAAAAAGTCCGCGCACCGTAGTTGACGCCTTTCAGTGCGATATTCGCGGTCCGAAGTTTCCTTGGAAGTGTTGAAGGAACGTTAGACCAAGAAGGTAAGGGTATGGGTTGCAAGGGCAAGAGGGAGAAAAGGTACTATCCTTTTCGATGGGGACCAAGAAAGGCCACTTTTCTTACGTCCCGGTCCCAGCTCCGGCTTGGCGTCCGTGCTCCTGCCATGCCTCGTATTCCACGCGGACAAGTGGCCAGACACGCCTACCATGTGCTCAACCGCGGGAACGGCGGCGCGATGGTTTTCCACGCTTGTTGAACGGTCGAACCGTGAAGCGTGAGCAACGCGAAAAAGGCGCGGCTTGAAGTTCAGGGTTCGAAGTTCCGAAAACCTCAAACTTTCGTCCGTCTCGCTCGTCCCGCCTGTCTCGCACGGTTGTCCTGCGACAGAATGCTCAAAAAGGCCGTCAGCAAGGCCGCAGCGAGTGAAGACCGGAGGCGTACCCTCTGGGGTACGTTGAGGATCTGAACGATGCGAGAACGACGCTGGCGGCCTTTTTCAGCATTCTGTCAAAAGATTTTTCGATACTGACGTGAGTGCACCCCCGACTCATCAGCAAAGCCGAGGGAGGCGCTGTCAGGATTGCCGGTGTCGTTGAGATCGATTCGATAATGCCCCCGGATGGCTTCCATCGCCGTTTCAAAGGGAACGGCCTGGGGGTATAGATTGCCCGGCGCATGCGCGCCACGGGTCAGGGTGCGAATGACGTCAGCCTGCGCGTATTGAGCATCGGACACAACGTAGATGTCGGCAACCGCATGGTCTCCCAGTTTGTGGCCGGGGGTTGTAGGGGGCAGGAGTTCGGTCAAGGTCCCGGCAAGCCGATCACTTTTAAACCGCTTCAAGAGTCCGGCGACTTGGCTGTCGGTCGCTTCCGGAGGGACAGAAAGGCTGATGGCATTCATATCCGAAATGACTGCCTGAAGTTTGAAGAGTACCGGCGCCGCTTCAGGATCTTCGGTGATCGGCCCGGCCGGCCCCTCCGTCCCAGTGGCTTGCTTGTTCTTCGAGCTGGGCACGATGAGAAACACAAACAGCCAGAGTCCAATCAACACGACGAACACCACGATGAGAGGGTGGATTCCGGCGCGCTTGCCTTCTTGGTAGGGATTGGGCTCATCACTCATGACGGCGTTCCTATGTGACAGTGGCAGAGTTCTTCTTGGCTTCTTCCCAGAGTCGATCCATTTCTGCGAACGAGAGGTCTCCGACCGCACGGCCGGACGCCACTGCCTGGGCTTCGATAAATTGAAATCGCTCGACGAATCGGTTGGCGGCTTGGCGCAGCGCGTCTTCGGGATTCACCTTGATGAAACGGGCGAGATTGACGAGTGAAAAGAGCACGTCGCCGAGCTCCGCGACGACCTGCGCTTGTCGAGCGGTTGCGGCACCGGCGTCGGCTTCTGTCTGGTTCGACGCAGGCGCTCGGATCGCGGTGCGGAGCTCCTGGATTTCCTCCTCGATCTTCCCGAGAACCTGATCGAAGCCTTTCGCGTCGTGGGTCCAATCGAAGCCGACGCGTGCAGCACGTGCTTGAAGTTGATAGGCTCTCAGGAGAGCCGGCATTGTCTGTGGTACACCGTCGAGCGCCGAGTCAGGTCGCCCGGACGCCTGGCGTTCCGTCCGTTTGATCTCTTCCCATCGCGCGAGCACTTGGTCAGCATTCGTTGGACTCAGGTCTCTCGCCCCATGTTCAAATACGTGGGGATGTCGGCGAATCAATTTGTCGGCCAGTTGCTCCAGCACGTCCTCAATGGTAAAGCTCCCCGCCTCTGACGCAATCTGACTATGAAAGAGGACTTGTAGGAGGACATCGCCCAGTTCCTCCGGCAGTTTCGTCCGATCCTGCCGGTCCAGGATTTCTAAGACTTCGTAGGTTTCTTCGAGCAGATAGGGTTTCAGCGACTCATGCGTTTGCTTGCGGTCC